>CAYGBB010000006.1:0-20977 GCA_964347985.1 uncultured Moraxellaceae bacterium | reverse complement strand
AATCAACTGGTCCATTTCGGCGCGCAGCCGGAGCCGGAGTTCGTTCCTGATGGATTCAAGGTGGGCATCAATCAAGGTTTCAATAACCGGACCAAGGCGCAGGCGCAGCTCACGTTCCAGGTCAACCTGCTCGTGGCTGACGGGCGATGGGCCTTTTTGCAGCAGTTCTTCTGGCTGTGGGCGGGTCTGGTATTGGCTGTGCTGAAGGCGTTCGCGAACACTGGGGGGCAGGAAAGGGTTGTCTCCGCGTGCGGTAACAGGAACAGCAGTTGCATCAGGGGGGCTGAACAGACTGGCTTGTTGTGGTTGAAGGGGAGTGGCGGGGAGCGTCGGCGCAGCAGGTTTTACCGGAGCCTTGGCTGGTGCGCCGGCCAGCAAGGGCATGTCGTCGTCTTCCAGCATTTTGTAAATCGAGCGGACTTCGGCAATCAGCTCCCGGCGCAGGGC
The DNA here is from genome assembly GCA_964347985.1 of uncultured Moraxellaceae bacterium. Lineage (GTDB taxonomy): Bacteria > Pseudomonadota > Gammaproteobacteria > Pseudomonadales > Moraxellaceae > UBA2031. The sequence continues at coordinate 20,530 of CAYGBB010000006.1, read as the reverse complement.
GCGGGAAGCCCGGCGCCAGCGGCGATCGAAGTCAGGGCCCAGATCCGGGCGCAAAGAGTCAGCAGCCGACATGACACTCTCAGAGGTTGTGTGACTGCACAGGGTAGCCCTGCTGCTTGTATTGCCGCCAGTGGGTACGGGCGGCTTCGCGCATGGGTTCATCGCCACCCACAATCTCCACTATACGGCGAAACTGGGTGGGCTTGGCCGGAGCCTCGGCGTGCAGGTTGATCAGTACATCGCGTGCTTCGGTTGGTATCTGCTGCCAGCCGATGCGCACAGGAGGTGGCGGGGTAGGTCCATCTCCCACCAGGTGATGGGGAATGAAGCTCTCGGCACGGAAGGTCCAGAGCAACTCGTCGAGCTGCTCGGCCTCTGCCTTGTCGCGCGCATGCACATAGATGGTGTGCTTCTGCTGAAACGCCTTGTCGATGATCCGGCAAGCGGTATGCAGGCGTTTGCCGGGGTCGGTGTCGGGCAGCACGTAGAAGGTGATTTCCATATTTGTCTGTATGAGCCTGTCAGCTAGCGCGGTTTTTCAGGTACTGCATCAGCAGCGGAACCGGGCGGCCGGTAGCACCTTTCTGGGCGCCGGAGTGCCAGGCGGTGCCGGCAATGTCCAGATGCGCCCAGGTGTATTCCTTGGTGAAACGGGCCAGAAAACAGGCCGCCGTAATGGCGCCGCCGTAAGGGCCGCCGTTGCTGATATTGCCCATGTCGGCAAAGGGCGAATCCAGCAGCTCCTGATAATCCTGCCAGACCGGCATGCGCCAGGCACGGTCGCCACTTTGCTGGCCCGCTTCAAGCAGGGCATTGGCCAGATCATCCGATGGCGAGAACAGGCCCGACACGACCTTGCCGAGGGCGACGACGCAGGCGCCGGTCAAGGTGGCAATATCAATCACCACGGCGGGCTTGAAGCGGGCAATATAGGTCAGGGCATCGCAGAGGACGAGACGACCTTCGGCATCGGTATTGAGGATTTCCACGGTCTGCCCGGACATGGTGGTGACAATGTCGCCAGGGCGTGTGGCGCGGCCGGAGGGCATGTTTTCCGCGCAGGTCATGACGCCTACCACGTTGATGGCAAGGCCTGACTCGGCCAGCGCCGTCATGACGCCCAGCACGCTGGCGGCACCGCACATGTCGAACTTCATTTCATCCATGGCAGCGCCGGGTTTCAGCGAGATGCCGCCGGTATCGAAGGTGATACCCTTGCCGACCAGCACCACCGGAGCTTCTGATTTCTTGCCGCCCTTGTACTCCATGACGATCAGCTTGCCTTCCTGATCCGACCCCTGGCTGACGGCCATGAAGGCACCCATGCCCAGCTTTTTCATTTCGGCTTCGCCCAGCACCGTGACCGTCAGTGCTTTTTCATGGGCTTTGCCCAGTTCCTTCGCCTGTTCGGCGACATAGCTTGGGTGGCAGACATTGGGCGGCAGGTTACCCAGCGTACGGGCGGTATTGATGCCTGTGCCGAGGGCTTCGCCCCAGGCAACCGCCTTTTTGCCTGCGGCGACCAGCGCCTTGTCATCAACGGCAAGGGTCAGCTGACGGAGCCCCTTGTCTCCGTTTTTCTTGCTCTTGAAGTCGTCAAAGCGATAGGCCGCTTCGGCGCTGGCCCGGGTGATGTCGGCCAGGCGGTCGTTGAGTGAGGTAGTGGCCACCTGCAGCTCGGCCAGAAAGCTCACGCCTTTCCTGGGGCCATTGGCCAGCGCTTTCACGGCGGTACTGGCGGCGCGTTGCAGGCCACGATTGTCGAGGTCCTTGAGTTCGCCGGTGCCGACGACCAGAACGCTGTCAGCAATAATGCCGGGCAAATGCGGTAGCAGCTGGCTTTGTCCGGGCTTGCCTTCAAAACCGGTGGCCTTGAGGGAGCGTACAAGCTGGCCATTGCTGGCGACATCCAGGGCACGGGCCGAAGGTGACAGTTCGGCACCTGACTGGGCGACGATGACGACGCCCGTTTTTTCCGTGGCAGGGGTGGACAGCTTGAGCGTGAATTCCATCATGACCTCGCAAGACAAACAGGGGGTGATTGGCTGATAATCTGGCATGGCAGCCTGTCTGGTCAGCGAGTTTACTGTCTACGCTTGCTGCAATGCCAATATATCCCGGCCCTATACACTCAGGTCTTATCCACTGGCCCTCTCAAGGCCCATTAACCCAAGCCGTTGCCCGTGATCATACGCCGTTACCTGTCCATGCAAGTGCTTGGCTCCACCGCCGCCGTGGCGCTGGTGCTGACTGTCATCCTGATGAGCGGGCGCGTCATCAAGTATTTCGGCATGGCAGCAGATGGCCGCATGGACGTCAGGCTGCTGACGGCCGTGCTGGTCTACCGCTTGCCCGGTTTTCTTGAGCTGATTGTGCCGCTCGGCATGTTTATCGCCATTCTTCTGGTGTTCGGGCGCCTGTATCTGGATAACGAGATGACCGTGATGTCAGCCAGTGGCATCAGCCGGGGGCAGATCGTCGGGCATATGGTGTTGCCGGTGCTGTTCATTACGGGTCTGGTGGCGGCGACCAGCCTCTATATCACCCCGACAGGTAATGCGGCATCGGAAAAGCTGTTTGCCGAGCAGGCAGAACAAAACACGTTTGACCTGGTCAAGCCGGGGCGCTTCCAGCGCATTGGGGATCGCATGCTGTATGCGGCGGATCTTTCACCGGACAGGCGTCGGCTTCTGGATGTGCGTTTGTTCGAGGAAAAGCCGGTAGCCAATGCCCCGGCCCGAAAGATTTTGTTGCAGGCCGAAAGTGCCCGCCGGGTTGTTGATCCCGCTACCGGCGAGGCCTGGCTGGAGCTTGAAAATGGTGTACGTCATGACCTGACTGCCGGTGATCCGGTGCGCCGGGAAGTTCGTTTTGATCGTTACCGTGCACGTTTGCCGCAACCGGATACGGTGGAAACCCTGACCAAAACCCGCAGTTTCAGTACTCCGGTGATTCGGGCACAGCGTGCCGAAAGTCCCCAGGCAAGAGGTGAGTGGATCTGGCGCCTCTCAATGCCGGCCCTGGTGCCGGTGGTCGCCTTGCTGGCCCTGGCGTTGTCGCGGGTGAATCCGCGGCAGGGGCGCTATCTCAAACTGTTGCCGGCAATTCTGCTTTATCTCAGTTACGTGGTTGGCATTGCGGCGGTACGCAATTCGCTGGAAAAAGACAAGGCGGATGAAGGTCTGGTCTGGGGAGTACATGCTGTCTATTTGTTGCTGGCACTGGGCTTGCTCTATGCCGAGCGGCTGCGTTTGCTGTGGCAGCGTTGGCGCGCTGGTGATGGTACGACGAGGGTAAGAACATGATCTGGTTGCCCCGTTATGTGTCGCGCACGGTGCTGGGCGCCATGTTGCTGGTCCTGCTGCTGCTGCTTGGGCTGGATGTGGTGTTTTCGTTCATTGCCGAACTGGAAGAGCTGCGTGCGGATTACCGGGCGCCGCAGGCACTGATCTATGTGTTGCTGACATCGCCACGCCGGGCCTATGACATGTTGCCGATTGCCGCCCTTGTCGGCGGCATTGCCGGGCTGGGCATGTTGGCCAATCACTCCGAACTCACCGTGATGCGGGCGGCCGGGGTGAGTATCCGTCGTATTGTCTGGTGGGTGCTGAAGCCGGCATTACTGATGGTCGTGGCAGGGTTGTTGCTGGGCCAGTATGTTGTGCCGAAAACCGAGCGGCTGGCCGAGGAGCGTCGTGCGGAGGCGCTGGGCCAGGAGTCGGGTGCGGGTACCGGGATGTTTGGCGCCTATTGGCATCGTGAAGGCAATACCGTGCTGAATGTGGCGCTGGTGGATGCGACCGGGTTGCTCAAAGGCCTGAGTTTTTTCCGCTTCGATGACAACGGGCGGTTTCTCGGCGGCGTGCGCGCCAATGAGGCAAGGTTTATTGATGGTGGCGGCTGGGAGTTGTCGGGATTGTCGGAGACCCGCATCGAAGCCGATGGACGCACCGTCATCTCAACCCGCGAGAAGGAACGCTGGGACAGCAAGCTGACACCGGAGTATTTGCGTCTGGTGACGCTCAAGCCGGAGTACCTGTCGCTGAGCAGCCTTTATGAGTACGCCACCTACCTGAAACAGCAGGGGCTGGATGCTGAGGCCTATTTTCTGGAGTTCTGGAAAAAGGCACTGGCGCCATTGGCCACGATTTCCATGGTACTGATCGCCTGCTCCTTTATTTTTGGCCCTCTCCGGTCCGTGACCATGGGCTTGCGTATCCTGTCCGGGGTGTTGGCGGGCCTCCTGTTCCGCTATGGACAGGATTTTCTGGGCTATGCCAGTCTGGTTTATGACTTCTCGCCCTTGCTGGCGGCGGGCCTGCCAATTGCGGTATGTCTGGTGGCGGGTGGTGTCGCGATAGCCAGGGTACGCTAGCGCCTTCTCATCCAGAGCGAGACGGACTTTTTCTTGTGGATACAAGCAGATCGGCGTTACATTTCAGGCCATCTATTCAATTCATGTTCGCAGGTGTGTCGTTTTGATCACATGGACCTCCGCTTCGGCGACCGATGTCGGCAGCAAGCGCCGGATCAATGAAGATGCCCTTCTTGATCGCCCCGAGGTTGGCCTTTGGGCGGTGGCAGATGGCATGGGTGGGCATTCGGCAGGGGATGTGGCCAGTCATGCCGTCATTCACCCCCTGAGCCTGATCGAACGGTCTGCGGTGTTGGCTGATTTTGTTGATGCCGTGGAAGACTCGATCATGAGTGTCAACGATCAGCTGCGTGACTATGCGGCCAATGAGTTGGGCGGGCGTACGGTCGGCAGTACGGTCGTGGCGCTGATCCTGTCTCCGCGCACCGGCGTTTGTCTCTGGGCGGGTGACTCCCGCCTGTACCGTCTGCGTAATGGCCAGCTTGTCCGGCTCTCCCGTGATCATTCTGCGGTGCAGGAAATGGTGGAGGCGGGTGCCATTTCCCAGGAAGAGGCAGATAGCCACCCCAAGTCCAACGTGATTACCCGTGCCGTTGGTGGCAGCGAGCGCCTGCAGGTTGATGCGGCTGTATTTGCTCCCGAGGCAGGTGATACCTATTTGCTCTGCAGTGATGGTCTTTATAACGAAGTGGCCGACGACACCATTCGTCGCAAGCTGGGTATGCCAGCGGAAGAAGCGGTACGACACCTGATCGACGAGGCGTTGCACAATGGCGGTCGCGACAATGTGACGGTGGTTGTCGTCAAGGTGCAGGAGAGCGCGTGATGACCGAGTATCTGGTGGAAAACGCACGCCTGCGTCAGTTGTCGCGGCAATATGCAGAAGAGCAGCTCCCCTTTGACGAATATCGGGAGGCCCGTCGCCAGATGCTGGCGGCGCTGGAGGCAGGGGAGGTACAGAGCGCCGGGGCGGCTGACCTGATGCCGGAGGCGCCTGTTTCCCGTACTCATCAAAGCAGTGTGGGGTTGCCGGATGATGCCGCTGTTTTCTACAAAACCATGCCGCCCCATGGGCCGGTAACCGATACTCCGGAAGAGCGCTCTCTTGTCTGGGATGACAATACACAGGTGTTGGCTCTGGTGCTGGTGCTGTCAATGCTGATTGCACTGGGCGCCCTGGTCTATGTTTTTATTCTTTGATTTTGCTGTTGGTCCGGAGTGTTATGACTGATTCCCAATCCCTGCATGATGGCGGTGGTTCGTTTGCGCCGATACGTCGCGCGCGCGCCCTGGTGACACGACTGGTTCGCAATCGGCGCTCGGTTGTGCGTGATCTGGGACTGGTAGCACGTAATGCCCGCTCTCTGCCCTGGATCATATTGCCGTTGCGCTCCGAAGAAGATGCACGCCCCGAGTTCGACCCCAAGAGCTATCAGAGCCGCTGGGAATTTCTGAGTGTGGTCGGGCAGGTAGTGTTGCCGGTGGAGCGGCACTCCGCCTCTGAAGGGACACGTGTCGTGCTGCCACCTAACTATGTGTGGCCTGCCAGTGGCAAACAGTCCAAATGGTTTTTTCTCAACGGTATCTGCACTGCGCCCCCAATGGCACTGCTCGAGGCCGAAGAGCTCGCCCGAACGTTCTACCGCCCCATCCATCTTATCCACACCCCGACGTATGGGGCAGTGTGGGATCTCTGGGATGCCATTACGGCTCGCACCCTGCGCAAGGATGGCAAGCTGGCCAGACCGGCATTCAATATCGTGAAAAATGCATTGCTCACGCATGAGCATGTTGTATTGCTCAGTTATTCTCAGGGCACCATCATTTCCAGCTATATCGTGCGCAAGATTCTCAAGGATCCGGAGCTTCGCCAGCATGCACACAAGCTGGAAATATATTGCATGGCAGGTGTCGCGGACAGCATGCATATCGATTACCAGCTCACTGCCGAGCATGGCCACCTGGTGCCCTATGTCGAGCATTTTGCCAATGGCCAGGATTTTTTTGCCCGCATTGGCGTGTTGTCCCACTATTACGCCACGTCAGGTGCTGTGTTTGTCTTGCCCGAAAAGAAAGGCCATATGTTGACGGATCATTATGTTCCCGGCATTCGTCGCGGCGACTACTGTCAGGGCCGTTCCCGACTGAGCAAGTATGTGGCGGGACATGAGCCCGGTGAAACGGATTATGTTGCCTTTGACCGTCGTCGCTGACGTACCAATATGATGATGCGTCCATGATGTCCTGAAACCCCCGCCCATGCGGGGGTTTTTCATGGAGCTGTAACACAGTTTCCCTATTCTTCTTTCCACAGGATGTTTGTTGCCCCGATTCGCGGGGTGACCGGCACATGATTGTGCCCGAATTCATTGCCGCCAGGCGGCAGGTGTGGGGACAAGATGCAATCCAGTTCCGGAATTCGTGCACTTGCACGATCAATTACGCCCTTTGCTCCGGATGACACCGTGAGCGAAGTGGCCGAGCGTTTTTTGCGCGGAGATCTCCAGGAGGTCCTGTCCGTTCCGGTGGTGGATGCACAGGGGGTGGTGCTGGGGGGCATCAGCCGCTATCAGCTTAATGACATCTTCATGACGAAGTTCGGGCGCGACCTGTATGGGTCGAGGCCGGTGGCCCAGTTCATGAGCAAGGACTGCCTGCGCGTGGAAGTGTCAGCGCCGATTGGCGAAGCTGCACAACATGTTACTACGCATATGCGTATTCCGTTGTCCGAAGATTTCATCGTGTGCGAGGCGGGTCGGTATGTGGGCGTTGGCGCGGTGCTGAGCTTGCTGGCCGCGATGGAAATGCAGGTGAGAAGCAGTGCAGACCAACTTTCACAGGCTTACCGGAAATTAAAGGCGTCCCAGGCTCAGCTGGTGCAGTCCGAGAAAATGGCCTCGCTCGGGCAGATGGTTGCTGGCGTGGCGCATGAGATTAATACGCCCCTCGGTTATGTGAAAAACAATGTCGAGATCATGCGTGAGTTCAGTGCGCAGGTGCGTGAACTCATGGGGGCATCAAATGCATTGGTGGATGCGCTTCTGAATCCGCAGGGGACAGATATCGAGGTGGCCAGTACGCTGGCGGCTATCGAGGATTTGCGCACCCTGGTCGATCCGGAGCTGCTGTTTGCTGATATGGAAACGCTGTTCAGCGACACCAGCTTTGGTTTGTCCCAGATCGGTGAGCTGGTGCTGGGATTGAAGAACTTCAGCCGCCTTGACCAGTCTTTTACAGACAATGTGTCACTGAATGATTGCGTCGGCAGTGCCTTGCTGATTGCCAAGAATGCGATCAAGAACAAGGTGGAAGTCATTTGCCAGCTGGGCGAGCTGCCGATGGTTTCCTGCATGCCGTCACAGATCAATCAGGTGTTGCTGAACCTGTTCACCAACGCTGCCCAGGCGATTGAGGGCAGCGGCCGGCTGGTGATCAAGACCTGGGCGGACGACACTCGCGTCTTTGTCTCGGTACAGGACAGTGGCAAGGGAATCCCTGCGGATAACCTGAAGAAGATTTTCGATCCGTTCTTCACGACCAAGCCGGTGGGAGAGGGGACCGGCCTTGGGCTGTCGATTTGCTGGCAGATCATTGAACAGCATGGTGGCCGTATCCAGGTGGCCTCCGAGGTTGGGCGGGGTACACGGTTTGTGATCATTCTGCCCCGCCAGCAGAAGACTGCACCGGCTGCTGCCGTAGCGGCTATCGCCTCCTGAGGCCTACGACAGGAAAATGGACATGAATATCAAGCCGCGGGTTTTACTGGTTGATGATGAAGAGCGCATTCTGCGTTCACTGGGCCTGTTGTTGCGCATGCAGTATCAGGTATTTGCCACCAGCGATGGTTATGAAGCACTGGAGATCCTCAAGCGGGAAAAAATCCATGTGCTGATTTCGGATCAGCGTATGCCCATCATGACCGGCAGTGAGTTGTTGCGGCAGGCCCGTGAGATTGCGCCGGATACCATCCGGATTCTGCTCACGGGTTATGCCGATGCCGATGCGGCGCTGGAATCAGTCAACGAAGGTGAGATATTCCGCTACATCACCAAGCCCTGGGGGCCGAAGGAGCTGCGCGACTCGATTGCGCAGGCGGCGGAAATAGGCATTCGCCTGGAAAATGCCAATGCCGTGCCGGAACCGGTCAGCGCACTGGCAAATACGGCCCCTGCTGCCGGCAAGCTTACCTGCCTGGTGCTGGATAATGATGAGTCAACCTACAGTGCGGTCAAGGAACTGGTGGGTGGCCAGCACGAGGTGATCTGGGAGAAAACGGTGCAGGGTGCCCTGCAGGTGATGGCGACGAAAACGGTGGCCATCATGGTGACCGAGCTGAGTCTTGGCAACGAGGATCTCTCGGCCATGATCAAGACACTGAAGCAGACCCATCCGGAAATGCTGACCATCATCCTGACCTGTTTCAAGGATACGTCGCGTCTGGTGGAGTTGATTAACCAGGCGCAGGTGTATCGCTATCTGCCCAAGCCGGTACGCAAGGGGCTGCTGAACAAGAGCATTGAATCCACGATTACACGCTACAAGGCCATTACGGCCAGCCCTGCGTTGCTCACGACGCAGGTGGTGGAAAAAACGCAGGATGAGGCGGAGCAGAAGGTCTCTGACAGGATCTCGGGCTATCTGGCAAGGTTGCGCGGCAAAACCGTCTTTGCCAGTCATCCCGTTGCCTGATATGTCGGGAATGGTTCAGTCGTTTTTTTCTGCGAACCAGCCAAAAAAGCGACGTTTTTTATCCCGTGCTTCTGGTGGCAGGCGCAACACCACGGTGCGTGACATCTGGTCGTGCCAGGCCAGGTGGCGGCCATTCCACAGCATCCAGACATAATTGCCCAGAAAGCCAAGTGTCAAACTGAGCAGTACCGCCTTCGGTGAGCCGTAAGCCAGCTGACCGATCAGGCCGCTGACGACCGGCAGCAGGCAGGCGCTGGCACAGCGGGCAATCGCATCGCTCCAGCGTAACAGCGAGCCATCGGCACGGACCACCTTGAGGCGCCATGTCTGCATGCCCAGGGTTTGTCCCGCCCGAGTCCAGAAATAGCCATAGAACAGCCATGTCACCACCACCAGTGCCGGAAACAGTACAAACTGGCGGAACGTCTCGGGGGTAACGGTCAGCTGATGCTGCTGTGCCGCGGTATCCGGCGTGGCCAGCGGCACCAGCAGGGCACTGGTGATCATCCACAGGGCGACCAGCAGCAGGCCATCATAGACGATGCCGTACAGGCGTACGGCAATGCCGGCCAGTTCAGGCGCTGGCTGGGGATCACGGGGGGGGAGCGTGTTGTGTGGGTCTGGGCGCTTGCGGGATTTCTTTGGCATCGGCCCGGCCTCGCGTGCGCAGGGTGCGCGGGAATAAATCCTCCGGTGGTGCCGAGAGTCGGAATCGAACCGACACGCCCTCGCGGGCAACGGATTTTGAATCCGCCGCGTCTACCAGTTCCGCCATCCCGGCCGGAGGAACGGCGATTATACGGACCGACCAGAATCCTGCAATGGTGGCGTTGCATCCTTTATACTGCGCGCCCGACTTTTTACCTGTCTTTGCCTCGTCCATGAAACGCAGCGACTTCCATTTCGACCTGCCCGATGCCCTGATTGCCCGTTATCCCGCGGTTCAGCGCACCGGCTCGCGTCTGCTGCAGGTGGATGGCCCGGCAGGGACCAGTCATCACGGCCTGTTTACCGACATCGAAACCCTGCTGCAGCCCGGCGACCTGCTGGTGATGAACGATACCCGGGTGATACCGGCCCGCCTGTTTGGCCACAAGGACTCCGGCGGCAAGGTCGAGGTGCTGGTGGAGCGTATCGTGGGCACGCATGTGGCGCTGGTTCACCTGCGCGCCAGCAAGTCGCCCCGGGCGGGGGCGCTGCTGCATTTCCCGGGTGACGTGCAGGTGCTCATGGAGGACCGCGAACAGGATCTCTTCCGGCTGCGCTTCCCGGTGCCCGTGCTCGACTATCTGCATCAGCATGGCGAAGTGCCGTTGCCCCCGTATTTCCAGCGTGCTCCGGAGGCGAGTGACCACGAACGCTACCAGACGGTCTACGCCCATCCCGAAAAGGCCGCCTCGGTGGCAGCCCCCACAGCCGGCCTGCATTTTGATGAGGGCATGCTGGCACGACTGGAGCAGAACGGTATCCGGCGCGCTTATGTCACCTTGCATGTGGGGGCCGGCACGTTCCGCCCGGTCCGCGCTGATGATATTCGTGACCACCAGATGCACAGCGAGTGGTTGAGTGTGTCTGAAGAGACTGCCACGCTGGTGCGAGAAACAAAGGCCGGTGGCGGTCGTATCGTCGCCGTGGGGACGACCAGTGTGCGCTCGCTGGAGTCAGCGGCCAGTCATGCGGCTCCCGGCGAGTTGATTACGGCGTTTGAGGGTGAAACGGCTATTTTCATTCACCCTGGTTACGAGTGGCGGGTGGTGGATGCACTGCTGACCAATTTCCATTTGCCCGAGTCCACCCTGCTCATGCTGGTCTGTGCCTTTGCGGGCCATGACACGGTGATGGCGGCGTATCGCGAGGCCGTGGCACAGCACTACCGGTTTTTCAGTTATGGCGATGCGATGTTCCTGACGCGGCGCTCGTGAGTATGTGAAGACAATACGATGACAATGAATTTCAAGCTGATCACTACCGATGGCCGTGCGCGCCGTGGCGAACTCGACTTCCCCCGCGGCAAGGTGCAAACCCCGGCCTTCATGCCCGTGGGAACCTATGGCACGGTGAAAGCCATGCTGCCCCGTGATATTCACGAGATCGGTGCCGAGATCATTCTCGGCAACACGTTTCACCTCTGGCTGCGCCCCGGCACCGACATCGTCAAGCGCCATGGCGACCTGCACGATTTCATCAACTGGGATAAGCCCATCCTGACCGATTCGGGGGGCTTCCAGGTATTTTCGCTGGGCAAGCTGCGCAAGATTACAGAAGAAGGCGTGAAGTTTTCCTCGCCCATTGATGGCAGCAAGGTATTCCTGAGTCCGGAAATTTCCATGCAGGTGCAGACCGATCTTGGCTCCGACATCGTCATGATTTTTGACGAGTGCACGCCGTATCCGGCGACCGAAAAAGAAGCACGCGTCTCGATGGAGTTGTCGATGCGCTGGGCCAGACGCTCCAAGACGGAGTTCGAACGTCTGGAAAACACCAATGCCCTGTTCGGTATTGTGCAGGGGGGCATGTACGAGCCGCTGCGTGAGGAGTCGCTGGCCGGCCTCACCGATATCGGCTTTCACGGCTATGCCATTGGCGGCCTGTCGGTGGGTGAGCCCAAGGAAGACATGCTGCGCATCCTCGATCACCTGCCGCAAAAGATGCCGGCCGACAAGCCGCGTTACCTGATGGGCGTGGGCAAGCCGGAGGATATCGTGGAGGCGGTACGGCGCGGCATCGACATGTTCGATTGTGTGATGCCCACGCGCAATGCCCGTAATGGCCACCTCTTTACCAGTACCGGTGTGGTGCGCATCCGCAACAGCCAGTACAAGTCCGATACCGGCACACTGGACCCGGCCTGTGACTGTTACACCTGCCGCAACTTTACCCGGGCCTACCTGTACCACCTGGACAAGTGTGGTGAAATGCTCAGTGCCCAACTCAATACCATCCACAATCTGCGCTATTACCAGAGCCTGATGGCCGGTTTGCGCGAGGCAATTGAACAGGGTACATTGCAGCGCTTTGTTGATGCCTTCTATGCCGCGCGTGGCTTGCCAACCCCTTCAATCTAAAGGGTTTTTTGTCGCGGTTTTGTAACAGTTTTGCGGATTGGCCCTGCGTGCCACCGTTACGGATTTCAACCTCTGGAGAGATACATGAGCTTCTTTATTGCCGAAGCCTATGCCAATACGGCCCCTGCTGCCGGCCCCTCGATGTGGGGCCAGCTGATCATGCTTGGTGGTTTTGCCGCCATTTTCTATTTTCTGCTGCTGCGTCCGCAGATGAAGCGCCAGAAAGAGCACAAGTCACTGGTGGACGGCCTGCAGAAGGGCGACGAGATTGTTTTTGCCGGTGGCCTGATCGGCCGCATCACCAAGCTTGAAGACGATTTTGCCGTGGTTGAGCTGACGCAGGGCGTGGACATCAAGATCCAGAAGTCCGCCGTGCTGGCCACCCTGCCGAAGGGCACCCTGAAGAACATCTGATAATCACAATGACGCCCCGCGTTGACGGGGCGTCTTTTGCATCGCTCGAGGTTCAGCATGCGTTTTCCCCTGTGGAAGTATGGGTTGATCATTCTGGTCGCCATCGCCAGCCTGATTTATTCCCTGCCCAATCTTTATCCTGATGAGCCGGCCATCCAGATTTCCGGTGCCAGTGCGTCCGTCCCTGCCGACAAGGCGGTATTGGAGCAGGCGACGGCCGCTCTCAATGTGGCTGGCATTGCCTTTCATGGTGCCGAAGTCCAGGAAAAGGGCATTCTGGTGCGTGTGAATACACCAGAAGTCCAGCTCAAGGCTCAGGATGCTGTGCGGCGCGCGTTGGGCGACAGCTATGTAGTGGCCCTGAATCTGGCATCGACGACACCGGCATGGCTGAAGGCGATGGGTGCGGGCCCGATGAAACTGGGTCTGGACCTGCGTGGTGGTGTGCACTTCATGCTGGAAGTGGACATGGCCAAGGCACTGGAACAGCGTCAGGAGTCGTATGTCACCGATATCAAGGCAAAGTTCCGTGAAAAGAAGCTGGCCTATCGCACGGTGGCTGAGCGGGAACAGGGTTTTGAACTCAAGTTTGCCAGTGCCGATGATCGCCTGAAGGCCGCGGATTATTTGAAAACCGAGTTTCCGGAGTTCACTCAGGTCGAGCGTGAGGCAGATGCCGCATTTTTCGTCGATCTGACATTCCGTCCTGAAAAGCTGCGTGAAATCACCGACTATGCCGTGAACCAGAACCTGACCACGATTCGCAATCGTGTGAATGAGTTGGGTGTGGCCGAGTCCGTGGTGCAGCGCCAGGGCGCCAGCCGCATTGTGGTTGAGCTGCCGGGTGTTCAGGATACGGCCGAAGCCAAGCGCATTCTTGGCCGCACCGCCAGCCTGGAGTTCCGCTTTGTGGACTGGGACAACAATGGTGTGGCCGTGGATGGTATTGCCCCGCCTGGCACCGAGCTGATTCCGTTCAAGAACGGGGCGGATGCTCCCGTGCTGTTACAGAAGCGCAAGATTGTGACGGGCGAGCGCGTGGTTAACGCCCAGTCCGGTTTTGACGAGTTCTCCAACCCGCAAGTCAATATTTCGCTGGACTCCCGCGGTGGCAAGCTCATGGCCGATGCCACCCGCGACAATGTCGGCAAGCTGATGGCAGTCGTGTTTGTGGAGTCCAAACAGAAAACACGTTTTGTCACCAATGCCGAGGGCAAACAGGTGGAAATGCGTGAGTCGGTGGTCGAAAAGAACGTGATCAACCGTGCCACCATCCAGTCCATGCTGGGTTCGCAGTTCCGCATCACCGGTCTGGATTCACCGGCAGAAGCGGCTGAACTGGCGCTGTTGCTGCGTGCCGGTGCACTGGCGGCCCCCATGTATTTTGTGGAAGAGCGGACGGTCGGCCCGAGCCTGGGTCAGGAAAATATCGACAAGGGCGTGTTGTCGACGCAGGTTGGTTTTGCACTGGTTGCCGTCTTCATGGTGCTTTTCTACAAGGGTTTTGGCCTGATCGCGAATGTTGCACTGTTCCTGAACGTGGCCATCCTGATGGCCGTCATGGGCTTCATGGGCGCAGCCCTGTCCTTGCCGGGCATTGCCGGTATCGTGCTGACGGTGGGTATGGCAGTGGATGCCAACGTGCTGATCTACGAGCGAATCCGTGAGGAATTGCAGCGCGGCATGTCACCGCAGGCATCCATCATGGCAGGCTATGATCGGGCGTTCGTCACCATTCTCGATTCCAACCTGACCACGCTCATTGTGGCCGTCATCCTGTTTGCAGTGGGTAGCGGCCCTATCAAGGGCTTCGCGGTGACCCTGTCGATCGGGATCATGTCTTCCATGTTCACGTCTATTACCGTGACACGTGCCATCGTCAACCTGGTGTATGGCGGCAATCGCCGTGTCACCAAACTGAGCATTTGAGAGCGCCATCATGTCCGAACAACGCATTATCCGTTTCATGCGCATTCGCACGCCGATGGCGATTCTTTCGCTGCTCGTCGTGATCGCCGGCCTGGTCGCCATGGTGACCAATGGCCTGAATCTTGGTCTGGATTTTACCGGCGGCAGCAGTGCCGAAATCAATTATGCCCGCCCGGTGGACCAGGAGGCGGTGCGTACCGCTCTGGAGAAGAGTGGCTTTATCGATGTGGTGGTTCAGCATGTTGGCAGCGCGACTGATGTCATTGTGCGCATGCCACCACAAAAAGGGCATGAAAGCAGCTTGTCAGCCGACATTCTCACGGCAGCCAATTTTGATCCGGCTAATCCTGCCACGATCCAGCAGGTGGAAAGTGTCGGTTCCCAGGTGGGGGGCGAGATGTACCAGAACTCGCTGCTGGCCATCGGGCTTTCGCTGTTCCTGATGATGATTTACGTGGCCATGCGCTTCCGCTTGAAGTTTGCCGTGGGTGCCGTGGTTTCGCTGCTGCATGACGTACTTTTTACGGTCGGTGCCTTTGCGATTTTCGGTTTTCCGTTTGATCTGACCGTGCTGGCCGCCGTACTGGCGCTGATCGGTTATTCGCTGAATGACACCATCGTGATTTTTGACCGCATCCGTGAAAACTTCCGCAAGCTGCGCAAGGCGGACCCCATCGAGATTGTGAATATTTCCCTGACGGAAACCCTGCGCCGTACCATCATGACAGTGATGACGGTACTGGTGGTGGTTCTGGCATTGTTCTGGCTGGGTGGCCCTGCCCTGAAGTGGTTCTCGGTCGCCATGCTGATTGGCCTGTTTGCCGGGACCTACTCATCCATCTATATCGCGACCAACTATGCGCTGATGATGGGGCTGAACAAGGATGACTTCATGGTTCAGCCCAAGGTGGTCGAAGAAGGAGAGGAGTTGCTGTAAGCCCGAACGGGTATGAAAAAGCCGGCCATGAGCCGGCTTTTTCTTTGCTGGGTATGTGTGCGCTTGTGTCATGTTGCCGGATTCGACATGACCGCCGATCAACCATGCGGGTCACGGCGTTACCCTGGTCAATATGGCCGTTCGGGCTTTTCCTCACGGTCGGCATCTTTTACGGGGTAGTGGGCGTCGCCCACGTGCCAGTCTTCAGGGGCTTCGCTGGCACCCAGCAGCTGGAAAAACTCCAGCACCTCTTTTTCCATGCTTTTTTCGATAACCTTCAGGGTGGTGGTGACGCGCATGGTGACGACCCCTTCTAGTTGTCGTGACTGACCGGTCTTGTCACATTAGCCACCGGGCGCCGGGAAGGCAACACCGTTTGTCTGCCGGGGTGATCCGTTGGTGTGCTGGCAGTTCGCCAGGCTGGTACACAATGCAGTGAGCATGAGTGGCTTGGTGAGATAGTCACTCATGCCGGCCGCAAGGCAGGCGGTGCGATGCTCCGGCAGAGCATGCGCCGTCAGGGCGATGATCCGGAGGGGAGGGTAATGCAGGTGATGTTCAAGGGCGCGAATGGCCCGGGTGGTGTCGTAGCCATCCATGAGCGGCATTTCGCAATCCATCAGCACCAGATCCAGTTGTTCATGTGCTTCCCTGACAATGTCCAGGGCTTCGATGCCACTGCAGGCCATCCGGGGTTCAATGCCGAGCTTGCGCAGCAGCCCGGAAATGACCAACTGGTTGGTGGCGTTATCTTCGACCACCAGCACTCGCAAGTGGCTGAAGGATGGCAGTAGGGCGGGGGCGCGCTCAGGGCTGCTCGCCGGCTCGTGTGCGGGCTCCACCACGACCGAAAATCTGAATACAGAGCCGGCACCGGGCACGCTGGTTGCGGTGATGGTACCGCCCAGCAGCGTGACCAGCTGCTGACTGATGGTCAGGCCGAGACCGGTCCCTCCGAACTCGCGCGATGTAGATGAGTCGGCCTGGGTGAACCAGTCAAACAGCGAGTCAATTTTTGCCGGATCAATACCAATGCCGGTGTCGCGCACCTCAAAGTTCAGGTGGATGCTGCTGTCCGTTGTCGTTCCCTGGTGATGTACGAGCAGCTCTACTCCCCCTTGATGGGTGAACTTCAGGGCATTGCTGAGCAAGTTCAGGATAATCTGGCGCAGCCGGTTGGGGTCACTTCGCACCAGTATCGGAACATTCTTGTCGATGGTGCATTGCAGCGACAGCGACTTTTCCCTGGCGACCAGACTGAAGACCTGCATGCATTCATCGACCAGTGCCCGAAGATCAAAATCGGTGTACTCCAGTGTGATTTTCCCGGCGGTGATTTTTGAGTAATCCAGAATGTCGTTGATAACGTGAAGCAGGGCGTGACCAGACTGTTGCAGTGTGTCGATGTAACCTTTCTGGGTCGTGTTGAGCGGAGTGTCCTGCATCAACTGCGTAATACCGAGCAAGGCATTCATCGGGGTGCGGATTTCATGGCTCATTTTGGCCAGGAAATCTGATTTTGCAGCGTTTTCTGCTTCGGCACGCAGAACGGCCTGTTGCTGCAGGTTCTGTTCGGACTTGAGCATGTTGAGGCGGTTGGCAAGCGCCAGGGACAGCAGCACCTGTTGCAGGATGAATGCCACTTCCATGCCATTCAGCGACACCAGAAAGGGGAGTCCTGGCAGCAGTCCAACGCTGTGTACCGCCAGTAACATGCCAAGCACCAGGAGCATGCTCCAAGCCACCAGAAACAATCGTGCTTCACGCATGCCTTCATGCCAGCGCAAAAGGGCAATGCCTGAAATGATGCTGATGACCAGCATGGCGACGACGGGCTGCAGCTGATAGCCCACCTCCAGCGGAAGAAAAAACTGGGCCAGCATGATCAAGCCGCTGACCGAGGCAGCGAAACGGAGTGCAAGGTTGAGGCGATGGCGGTTACCCAGGCCCAGAAAGTCCCGGGCAAACAAAGGTCCTGACGCCAGCATGAGAAAGATGAAGAAGAGCTGGGCGTGGCCATTCCATTCGGGCTGGTTAGGCCAGAGGCGAAACCCCATTCCTTCGAAGCAGAGCAGATAAGAAAATGCCGCGCTCGCATACAGGACATAATAGCGATACACCTTTTCACGAACCGCCAGCCACAGGAAAAGGTGATAAATGAGAATGCCGCCAGCAATGCCGAAGCCGGCGCCGTGCAACCACTCTTCCAGCTCGTGCTCACCAATGAAGGGTTGGATGGAGCCTGCCTGCAGAGGGAGGTTGAACGAGCTGGTGGTGGCAACGCGAAGAAAATAATCCTGATGGGTATGCGCGGCCAGTTCGGTCGGAATCGTAAAGGCACGCGTACGGAGAGGGCGCTCCCCGAAGGGATTTTTATCTCCCAGACGCAGGTAATCACCCGAGCGGGCACCAGGCGTGTGCAGCTCAACGAGATCAAGTACCGGATTGTTGATGCGCAGCAACAACGATTGGGTGGCATCCGAGCGGTTATTGATCCGGAAATGAAACCAGCAGGCACCGTCCAGGTGACCAAAGGCGATGGTTGCATGGGGGAGTGGCTGCAGCATGTCCTCCCGGATGTCGGCCAGTGTCAGTTGCCCGGCCGGGTCGCACAGATAGCTGACAAAGGGCTCCAGCCGGGTGAGGCCAATGCTGCCATTAAGCTCAAGCGCGGGCAGGCGCTTGAGGGCTTCGGCGCCGGCAGGCAGCGCGATGGTGCACAGCAGCAGATGGAGCAGGGTAATCAGGAGACAGCGCAGGCGTCCTGCCAGAACTGGGAACATGACATCACTCGTTCCTTAAGGATTGCCTGCGAGCATAACAGGCAATCCAGTAACAGCGCGCCCTCCAGGGGACGAGAGGGTTTACTTGCGCAGGCTGTCGTTCAGGTGCGGTGCCAGGGTGGTGAGCAACGACTTGAGCAGCTTGGGATTGCCAGCCACCACGTTGCCCGAGGTCAGGTACTGATGGCCACCGGTGAAATCACTGACCAGGCCACCGGCTTCGCGAATCAGCAAGTCGCCGGCAGCAATGTCCCAGGGCTGCAGGCCAAACTCGAAAAAGCCATCGAGACGACCGGCGGCCACATAGGCCAGATCCAGTGAGGCAGCCCCGGCGCGACGCATGCCGGCGGTGTGCTGGGCGACATCCTTGAACATGCCCAGATAGTTGTCCATGTTCGGTTGCTGGTCAGGCCGGAAGGGAAAGCCGGTACCGATCAGGCCGCCTTCCAGTGACTTTCTGGCGGTCACGCGCAGACGGCGGCCGTTCATGGCCGCGCCGCGGCCACGGCTGGCGGTGAATTCTTCGCGCTTCATCGGATCAAGCACGACACCGTGCTCGGTCACGCCCTTGTACTGAACCGCAATGGAAACGGCAAACTGGGGAAAGCCATGAATGAAGTTGGTGGTGCCGTCGAGCGGATCAATGATCCACAGCCAGTCGGTACCCTCTTTGCGGCCTTCGATGAGCCCGGATTCTTCGCCGAGAAAGCCGTGGTCAGGATAGGTTTTCTGCAGGACATGCAGGATCGCCCTCTCTGCAGCATGGTCAACCTTGGTGACGTAGTCATTGAGTCCTTTGGACTCGACATCCATCAGATCCACTTTTTCAGCGGACTGGGAAATGATTTCACCGGCGGCACGGGCGGCGCGCAGCGCCATGTTCAGCATGGGTTGCATGAGGGGACGACTCTGTAAAAGAACGGGGCAGGCGCGCATTGTAGCCGGATTCGCCGGGCGGGGGGAGGACTCGCAAGGAAAAGTCTGCCTGCCGGGAGCTGGTCGGGTGGGTGGTGGAACCAGTGGCCGTGATGTCCGCACGCTTTGCCCGGAGAAAGACACGCCGGCATTTGTTACCATGCCTCCCCGCTTTAACGCCTGGGCCGACTGCCTTCATGTACAGCAATATCCGCATTGTCCTCGTCAACACCACCTTGTCGGCCAATATTGGTGCGGCGGCACGTGCCATGAAAACAATGGGGCTAAGCGATTTGTGTCTGGTCGAGCCCAAATTGTTTCCGAGTGCCGAGGCGACAGCCCTGGCGTCGGGGGCCTCGGATCTGCTGGCCACCGCCCGTGTGGTGGCGACCCTGGAGGAGGCGGTGGCAGACTGCACCCTCGTGATCGGGACCAGTGCCCGCAGCCGCACCATTCCCTGGCCGCTCATGGATGCCAGGCAGGCCGGCGCCGCCGCACGCCTGGAGTCCGAGGTCAGCAAGGTGGCCATTGTCTTCGGGCGCGAAGATCGCGGCCTGACCAATGAGGAACTGCAGCGCTGCAACTATCATGTCTGTATTCCCACCGACGATGTCTACGGGGTGCTGAACGTGGCGGCGGCCGTGCAGGTGATCGCCTATGAAATCCGCATGGCGCACCTGCAAGCTTCAGGGCAGGCCGATGCACCGGAAGAGAACCTGATGCCGGTGCAGTTCATCCGCTGGGATGAGCCGCTGGTGCCGCATGGCGACATGGAGCGCTTTTACGCGCATTTCGAGCAGATGCTGATCGAGACCGGTTTCCTGGCGGCAGACAACCCCCGGCAGTTGCCGGCACGAGCGCGGCGCCTGTTCGGGCGCATTCGCCTCGACCGCATCGAGTACAACATGTGGCGTGGCATTTTTACCCGCCTGCAGGAAATGGCGGCAGAACTCAAAAAGGCGAAACCCTGATGTTTGATCGGCTCAGAGAGGACATTGCCTCCGTATTCAACCGTGATCCGGCGGCCCGCAACACCCTGGAAGTGCTGCTTAACTATCCCGGCATTCATGCCATGATTTTCCATCGCATGGCACATGCCCTGTGGCTGGCCAACTGGAAGGGCCTGGCGCGCTGGTTGTCGACGCTGTCCCGGTTTTTCACTGGCATCGAGATACATCCGGGCGCCCGCATTGGCCGCCGCTTTTTTATCGATCACGGCATGGGCGTGGTGATCGGGGAGACCGCCGAGATCGGTGATGACGTCACGCTCTATCACGGGGTTACCCTGGGCGGTACCAGCTGGGACAAGGGCAAGCGCCATCCGACCCTTGGTAACGGCGTCGTGGTGGGGGCCGGGGCCAAGGTGATCGGCCCTATCGTGATCGCCGAGGGGGCCAAGATCGGCTCCAATGCCGTGGTGACC
>CAYGBB010000005.1:6553-21087 GCA_964347985.1 uncultured Moraxellaceae bacterium | reverse complement strand
CGGGGTTAATACCCAAGGTTTCCAGTGCAGGATGCTAAATAACTAAAAAATCTGATGAAAGCCATGTGTCATATTCGGCTTTAAGTCGCTGTTGCAACCCGTTGTTTTTTAACGTGTTGGTCTTTGCTGTTATTCCGGGCAGTAGTTTATAACCAATTGATTATTAAGGATTTTATCAGGTCTTCTGGCGAGGTCATGCTTCCTTGACGCTAAAGCCACCGGATATCTATAGTTCGCTGCAAGTGGTGAAAAGTGCAGTTTTGTGGCGAATTCTGGAAGAAACAACCAAGCGAGTGGATGAAGCATCGTGTTCAGAGGTTACGACGAGCTTAATATGGACGCCAAGGGACGCATCGGTTTACCGACGCGCTACCACGAGCGTGTGCTCGCCGCGTGCCAGGGAAAGTTTGTTGTCACCGTCGATCTGACTGAAAACTGCCTCGCACTCTATCCCCTCCCGGAATGGGAAGCCATTGAGGCTGGTTTGGCCAGGCTGCCGATCTCCAATCCAAACTCACCAAAAATCAAACGCCGGCTTATCGGCTATGCCACTGAAGTCAGCATGGACGCCACCGGGCGCCTGCTCCTCAGCCCTGAGTTGCGTGCCTTTGCCGGTCTGGAAAAGGCCATTGTGCTCACCGGACAGGGCAAGAAATGTGAAATATGGGACAAGCAGGCCTGGGACAAGCTCCAGGCTGACACTGGCGTGGCGGATTTCTCCGCGCCGGAGCTTGCCGCCGCCCTCGACAGTCTGGCCTTGTAACCATGACCGCCTTCGTCCACCAGACCGTGCTCCTAGATGAGGCGGTAGTGTCGGTATTGGGTGCCCGTGACGGGACCTATATAGACGCGACCTTCGGGCGCGGTGGGCATGCACGGCATCTGCTCGCGCAACTGGATGCAACGGCGCGGGTCATCGGCTTCGACAAGGATCCACAGGCGATTGCAGCAGGGGAGGCACTTGCCGCAGCAGATTCCCGCTTCACGATTGTGCACGATTCGTTTGCCAATATTCTGGCGGTAGTGTCCGGTCTGGGGCTGGCAGGGAATATTGATGGTGTCCTGGCGGACCTTGGTGTGTCTTCGCCGCAACTCGATGATGCTACTCGTGGATTCAGTTTCATGAACGATGGCCCGCTGGACATGCGCATGGATGTAACGCGCGGAAAAAGTGCGGCGGAATGGATTGCAGATGTTGCTGAAGACGAGCTGGCGCGGGTGTTGTTTGAGTTTGGCGAAGAGCGACACTCCCGGCGCATTGCTCGCGCCATTGTAAGGCAGCGTGCAGAAGCGGCGATCACGCGGACCAGACAGCTGGCTGAGATTGTTGCAGCGGCACATCCGGCCTGGGAAAAACACAAGCATCCGGCGACACGTGCCTTTCAGGCAATCAGGATTTTCATCAATAACGAATTAGGTGATATCGAGCAGTTCTTGCGCGATGCCTTGCGTGTATTGAGGCCCGGTGGGCGGCTGGCAGTAATCAGTTTTCATTCGCTGGAAGACCGATTGGTAAAACAGTACTTCCAGAAAGAAGCCAAGGGCGATGATTTCCCCCCCGGATTACCGATAACCGTCGACATGCTGAAGCCGCGATTGAAAATCATTGGCAAGCCCATTGATCCTTCCGATGCCGAGGTTGCAGCAAACCCGCGGTCGCGAAGTGCGCGCTTGCGGGTGGCCCAGAAAATTGCGGAGGCCACATGATGCGTAATGTGCTTCGCGAAATCAGTAGCAAGTTGCCCATTCGCCTGCAAGGGTCATTGCTGGCTGCCGTGATTGTGTTGACGCTGGTGAGTTCAGCCATTGCTGTGACCTACAGTGTGCACAAGTCACGTTATTACCTGAATGAATTGCAGAAAGCTCAGGCAGAACGCGACAGCCTGGAAACCGAGTGGGGGCAGTTGCTGCTGGAGCAGCATGCCTGGGGCGCTTACGGCCGGATCGGGCGGCTGGCGACAGAACAGTTGCAGATGCGCAATCCTGCGCCCACCGAGATCATCATGGTGCGGCAATGAGCGGCGCACAAAAGCTGACATTTTCCGGCCGCCATGCCTGGGTGGGCGCGATCATACTGGTTTGTTTCGGTGGCCTGGCGGTGCGCGCGACTTACCTGCATGTGATTGATCAGGAATTCCTGCGCCGTCAGGGTGATGCACGCATGTTGCGTGAAGAGCCGGTTGCCGCACATCGGGGCATTATCAAGGATCGCAACGGATTGCCGCTCGCCGTGAGCACGCCAGTGGTGTCCATCTGGGTTAATCCGAAAGAGGCGCTGGCAGGAAAACAGGGCTTGCGCACGCTGGCATCGGCACTGGATCTGGAGCCGGGTGCCATGGTGCGCCGCATCAAGGCCAACAGTAATCGCGAGTTCCTGTATGTAAAGCGGCATTTGTCGCCTGAGGCGGCAGAGGCGGTGCTGGCCAATGAGTTACCCGGCGTGTACGGCATGACGGAATACCGTCGCTTTTACCCGGAAGGTGAAGTGGCCTCGCATATCCTCGGCTTTACCAATCTTGACGATGCGGGTCAGGAAGGCCTGGAGCTGGCGCTGGACGAAAAACTGCGTGGCGTACCAGGAAAGAAGCGTGTATTGCGTGACCAGAAAGGACGTACGGTCAAGGATGTCGCCTTGATCAGGGCGGCCCGTCCGGGGCAGGATGTTTACCTGAGTTTTGATGCGCGCACCCAGTATCTGGCATACCGGGAACTGGCTACGGCGATTGCACAGCATGGTGCAAAAGCAGGGACAGCAGTAGCGCTGGATGTGGAAACGGGCGAAGTGCTGGCGATGGTCAACCAGCCGTCATTCAATCCGAACAACCGGACGCGGCTCAAACCGGAAGAACTGCGTAATCGTGCGGTTACCGACATGTTCGAGCCAGGCTCGACCATGAAGCCGTTTACCGTAGCGGTGGCGATGGAGAGCGGGAAATATTCGCCACGCAGTCTTTTCAATACCAATCCGGGCACCTATCGCGTCCACGATAAACTGATACGGGATCACCAGAATTATGGCGTGATTGATCTCGGCACCATCATTACCAAATCCAGTAATGTCGGGACAACACAGATTGCGCTTTCCTTGCCGGCAGAGACATTGCCGACATTTCTTGCCCGGTTCGGTTTTGGCAAAAACACGGGATCCGGTTTCCCGGGGGAAAGTGCCGGACTTCTGCAGCCGCCTGAGCGCTGGCGCCCGGTGGAAATTGCCACCATGTCGTATGGTTATGGCCTGACCACGACCGCCCTGCAACTGGCGCATGGCTATGCCACGCTGGCCAGTGGCGGCATTGCGCGCCCGGTGAGTTTCACAAAAGTGGAAGGGCCTGTAAAAGGCGAACGTGTGATCGCCAAGGCAGTTGTCGACAAGTTGATGCCGATGATGGAGTCGGTTGTCACGCAGGATGGCACGGCCCTGCGTGCTGCAGTGCCGGGCTACCGTATTGCCGGCAAGACAGGCACTGCTCACAAGGCGGCGGGTGGCTCGTATTCGGCGGATGAATACATGTCTACATTTGTTGGCATGGCGCCTGCCAGCCAGCCACGGGTAGTGCTTGCGGTAGTGATAGATAGTCCCAGCAATGGCCAGTATTACGGCGGTCTGGTAGCGGCACCGGTCTTCTCGCGCATCATGGCAGAAACCCTGCGGTTGATGAATATCGAGCCGGACCGCAGTGCCGAACACCTCGCGCAGCAGGGTGCGTTGCTTATGCACCGACCTAAACCTGAATCAGGGGCTGGCGCATGAAAACACTAGTGACCCTCTGGCCCGATATTTCTCCTGAGTTTTCTTCAATCCGGATCATGGCGCTAGCGCTGGACAGTCGCCAGGTGCGTCCTGGCATGGCTTTTATCGCTCTGAAAGGCCATGCCAGGGATGCTCGGGATTTTATTCCGGCGGTAATTGCTGCCGGTGCGGTGGCGGTGTTTGCCGAGCGTGATGAGATGTGGCCGGCAGATCGAATGATAGATGGTGTGCCGGTTATTTCCATCAAGGGGCTGGAGCAGCAGGCAGGATTTATTGCCGCACGCTTTCATGATGAGCCATCACGGCACATGAAAATGCTGGCTGTGACCGGAACCAATGGAAAAACCAGTGTCACTAACCTGTTGGCCGGTGCACTGACCCGGCTGGGTGAGAAAACAGCGGTGCTGGGCACGATTGGAAATGGCATCTTTGGGATGTTGGAAAAATCGTCGCACACGACACTTGATGCCGTGCATCTGCAGTCATTGCTGGCAGAGTTTCGTATTGATGGTGCGAAGGCCGTTGCCATGGAGGCGAGCTCGCATGGCTTGCTGCAGGGGCGCATTAACGGGACGAAAATTGATGTTGCGCTGTTCACCAATCTGACCCGCGACCATCTGGATTATCATGGCGACATGGCCAGCTATGCTGCCGCGAAAGAAATATTGTTCCGGTGGCCGGAGCTTCGTGTCGCCGTGCTTAATGCGGATGACAAGGCCAGCACTGCATATGCATCCGTGCTGGCAGCGCAAGTGCGATGCTTGCGTTACAGCCAGTCTGCAGATACGCCAGCAGAGATTCGTGCGCTGAACATTACGCCCTCACTCAAGGGGTTGTCGATGCTGATCGCTGTTCCGGATGGTGAGTTCCTGCTTGAGGTGCCTTTGCTGGGAAGATTCAACGTCAGCAATATTCTGGCGGTGGTGGGCGGTTTGCTGGCACTCGGCATTCCGAGCAGTGATATTGCTACATCGTTGCGTTTTGCGAGTCCTGTACCAGGACGCATGGAAAGTCTTGTTGGCGCGCATCCTACGGTAGTGGTGGATTATGCGCATACGCCAGATGCACTGGAGAAAGTATTGTTGAGTTTGCGCGAGCATGCTGACGGGCGTCTGATCTGTGTATTTGGCTGTGGCGGTGATCGCGATAGTGGCAAGCGTCCTGAAATGGGAGGAATTGCAGCCCGGCTGGCGGATGTTGTCATCATTACTACCGACAACCCTCGCTTCGAATCACCAGAAACCATTATTGCAGATATCCGTCAAGGCGCCGGGGAGTGTCCTGTTGTCATTGAGGTTGACCGGCACCGTGCCATACAGCGTGCAATTCATTCTGCACGTGAAAATGACATTGTGCTGGTGGCAGGAAAAGGTCATGAGGATTATCAGGAGGTCGCGGGAGTGCGCCATCCGTTCAGCGACATGCAGGAAGTACGAGTGGCACTGGCATCATGGGGTGCAGCATGAAGCTTTCGCAGATAGCGCAGATTCTGGGCGGTGAGCTGATCGGGCTGGATGCGGGTGTCACATCGTTCTCCACGGATACCCGTACGCTGGTCGAGGGAGACATGTTTATTGCGCTGTCCGGCCCGAATTTTGATGCCAATAGTTTCATTGCCAGAGCCGCAGAGGCAGGTGCTTCAGCTGCCCTGGTGAGCAGGGTGGATCCGGCTGCGGGTATTCCGCAAATACTGGTGCCGGATACATTTTTGGCGCTGGGTCAGTTGGGAAAAGCTTGGCGTGAACAGTTTTCCCTGACGCGTGTCGCGATGACCGGCAGTGCCGGCAAGACCACCACCAAGGAGATGGTGGCCAGTATTTTTGAAGGTATTGGTCCGACACTGGCGACGCTGGGCAACAAGAATAATGAGATTGGTGTTCCCCTGACATTGTTACGGTTGAGCAGTGCCCATCAGTTTGGTGTGTTCGAACTCGGCGCCAATCATCGTGGCGAGATTGCTTATACCAGCGGTCTGGTGGCGCCACATGCAGCCGTTATTACCAATGTTGGTGTTGCGCATCTTGAGGGGTTTGGGTCTCGTCAGGGCATTGCCGAGGCCAAGGGCGAAATCTATGGCGGTCTGGTCGAAGCGGGCGTTGCCATCATTAACCATGATGACGAATTCGCACCGTACTGGCGCGAAGTGGCACGGGATCGCCAGCAGATTGAATTCTCCATGCAGGCGCCCGTTGCAATACACGCCAGTAATGTCCATGTGGGTGCCCGACATGCGTATGCCTTCACCCTTCATGTGGGGTCGGCATCTGCACCTGTCCAGTTGCAGTTACTGGGTCGTCATAACATTTCAAATGCACTTGCAGCAGCGGCACTGGCACATGCTTGCCAAATTCCGGTGATGGCGATTGTGCGCGGGCTTGAAAACACCCGGCCGGTTCCTGGTCGACTGGTGCTGAAGTCCTGTGGCAAGAACTGTGTAGTGATTGATGATACCTACAATGCGAATCCTGCCTCGGTAAAAGCGGCGATTGATGTACTGGCAGACTTGCCGGGGCGTCGTGTGCTGGTACTGGGGGACATGGGTGAACTGGGCGAGGCCACGGAATCAGGCCATCACGAAGTCGGAGAGTACGCAAAAATGAAAAAAATAGATGCGCTCTACACGGTTGGACAGTACAGCGGGTTTACCGCCAGCAGTTTTGGTGCAGATGCACGTGCGTTTCAGGATAAGCAGTTACTCATTGAGGAACTGGAAAAAGAGCTGGAGGGTGTTGTCACCCTGCTCGTAAAAGGTTCGCGTTCGGCCCGCATGGAGCAGGTTGTGAACGCATTGACGGACAAGAAGGAGTCCTGATCCATGCTGCTCTGGCTGGCTGAATTTCTCGCCCAGTACCACAAAGGCTTTCTGGTCTTTCAGTACCTTACGCTGCGCGCCATGCTTGGTGTGGCAACTGCTTTGGGGTTGTCCCTGTGGTGGGGGCCATGGATGATCGAGCGTCTGCGCACGATGAAATTCGGACAGGCAATTCGCACGGACGGGCCGCAAAGCCATCTTGCCAAAACCGGCACACCGACCATGGGTGGTGTCCTGATTCTGGTCGCGATTGGCGTCAGTACGCTGTTCTGGGCCAACCTGAAAAACCCGTATGTCTGGGTGGTGCTTGCTGTAATGGTGGTCTTCGGTGCAGTGGGCTGGGTGGATGATTACCGCAAGGTGGTGGAAAAGAATCCACGCGGGTTGCCCGGCCGCTGGAAGTATTTCTGGCAATCTGTCGGAGGCATCGGTGCGGCAATATTTCTGTATCACTATGCACGGACACCGATTGAAACCAGCCTGATCGTGCCGTTTTTCAAGAGTGTGATCATTCCTCTTGGCGTGTTTTATGCGGTGCTGACGTATTTCGTGATTGTTGGCACCAGCAATGCAGTCAATCTTACTGATGGCCTGGATGGCCTCGCGATCATGCCAACAGTAATGGTGGCGGGGGCGCTGGCAGTGTTTGCCTACCTTACCGGAAACATCAAGTTCGCCACGTACCTGCACATTCCTTATGTCGCCGGTTCCGGCGAACTGGTGGTGATTTGCGGTTCCATCATTGGTGCCGGCCTCGGCTTTCTATGGTTCAACGCCTATCCGGCCCAGGTATTCATGGGTGATGTCGGTGCGCTGGCACTGGGTGCGGTGCTCGGGGTGATGGCTGTTATCGTCCGCCAGGAAATTGTGCTGTTCATCATGGGCGGAGTGTTCGTGATGGAGACCGTCTCTGTGATGTTGCAGGTCGCCTCGTTCAAGTTGACTGGGCGTCGCATCTTCAGGATGGCGCCTATTCATCACCATTATGAACTCAAGGGCTGGCCGGAAACCAAGGTGGTGGTTCGTTTCTGGATCATCAGTTTCATGCTGGTGCTGATCGGTCTTTCCACGTTGAAACTGCGGTGAGATGGCAATGACGCAACTGTTGCAGCGCGAAGGTTTACGGGTGGTGGTCGGTCTGGGAAAGACCGGACTCTCCTGTGTGCGCTTCTTGAAAGGTCGTGGTTATTCCGTGGCCGTCAATGACACCCGTGAAAACCCACCGGGTCTGGATGAGCTGCGTGCCGAATTTCCGGATATTGAAGTCAGCCTGGGCCGACTTGATGCTCATCTGCTGCAGCGTGCCACTGAAATTATTGCCAGTCCTGGCATCTCCGTAAATGAACCGGAGTTGGTTGCAGCCAGTCGTGAGTCCGGGGTTCCGGTCGTTGGTGATGTCGAGTTGTTCTGCCGTGAAGTGACGGCTCCCATTGTTGCGATCACAGGATCTAATGCCAAAAGTACCGTTACTACGTTAGTCGGACTGATGGCAAAGAATGCCGGTATTAACGTGGGAGTTGGTGGCAATCTGGGTTTGCCTGTGCTCGATATGCTGCATCAGCACGGGGAACAGCAGTTGTACGTGCTGGAGCTATCGAGCTTTCAGCTGGAAACAACGCACTCGCTTCGTGCGGCGGTGGCAGTTGTGCTGAATGTTTCAGAGGATCACATGGATCGCTATGACTCCATGCAGGCTTATCTTCAGGCCAAACAACGGATCTTCAGTAACTGCCAGCGGTGCGTGATCAATCGTGATGATGTACTCACGGTGCCGGTCATAAAGAACAATGCCGAAAAAACCAGTTTCGGGCTCGATGAGCCGGATTCGGGGCAATTCGGTGTTGTTGCTCATGATGGTGAAAAATTTCTGGCATTAGGCCATGAACGCCTGATGCCGGTCCGGGACATGAAAATCCGTGGTGACCACAACGTGGCCAATGCGCTGGCCAGCCTGGCCTTGGGACAGGCTGTGGGTGTGCCGATGGATGTCATGCTCGAAACGCTACGCACATTTCCGGGCCTTCGCCATCGCTGTGAGCTGGTTAGCGAGACTGACGGCGTGGCCTGGTACAACGATTCCAAGGGTACCAATGTCGGCGCCACGCTGGCCGCCATCAATGGTCTGGGCGCGGCAATCGATGGCAAGTTGATATTGATTGCCGGGGGTGTTGGCAAGGGGCAGGACTTTTCCCCGCTTTCGGCGCCGCTGGAGAAATTTGCCCGGGCACTGGTCCTGATTGGCGAGGATGGTCCGAAGATTTCGGCGGCAGTGGCCGACAGTGTCGAGAAAGTTGATGCCCTGACATTGCGTGATGCCGTTGAAAAGGCTCGTGCACTGTCGCAGCCAGGTGATGCTGTTCTGTTGTCACCAGCTTGTGCCAGTTTTGACATGTTCAAGCATTATGAAGATCGCGGCGAGCAGTTTGTGGCAGCCGTGCATGCGGTATATGGAGTGTGATGTGAAAGAGTTGGCGATGCCTGATGTCATGCCTGACCTGATGCGCGGTGTTACACCGCGTAATTGGCTCATGCTGTCGGCTGGCATTCTGTGCTGCCTCGGCCTTGTGATGGTGGCCTCTGCCTCCATGGTGGCCGGTGAAACAAAATATGGCAGCACATTCTATTTCCTGTCGCGGCATTTGATCTGGCTGATGATTGCCTTTTGTGCCGGGGCGGTAGCAATGCGTGTCCCGGTCAATCTGCTGCAGAGATACTCGGTTCTGTTGCTTTGCCTGGCGGGGGTGTTGCTTGTTGCAGTACTTGTTCCGGGAATTGGCCGTCGCATCAATGGCAGCATGCGCTGGATCGGGCTTGGCCCATTGACGTTTCAACCCTCTGAGGTCGCCAAGTTGGCGGTTGTTCTTTATATGGGCTCCTTCCTGGTACGCAAGCAGGAAGAGGTGCGAAGTGGCTGGTGGGGGTTTGCCCGGCCGATGCTTGTTGTGCTGATCGGTGTCAGCTTGCTGCTCATGGAGCCTGACTTTGGTGCCAGCGTGGTGATGATGTCGGCAGCAATGGCCATGCTGTTTCTGGCCGGAACACCGCTGCTGACCTTTGCCGTGATGATCAGTGTGGCGGCAGTAGGGGCCGTATTGCTGGTAGTACTGGAGCCATATCGACTGAAACGCCTGTTGTCATTTACTGATCCGTGGGCAGATCAGTTCAACTCCGGCTATCAGTTGTCCCAGAGCCTGATTGCCTTCGGGCGCGGGGAGTGGTTTGGCGTAGGACTGGGACGGAGTGTCCAGAAATTGTCTTATCTTCCTGAAGCACACACCGACTTTGTATTTGCAGTGTATGCCGAAGAGTTTGGTCTGGTGGGTGTGTTGCTGATGATTGCGCTGTTCTGGGTGTTGGTGCGCTCGGCAATCCGTATCGGGCAGGCGGCGGAGTTAAGTGGGAAGTTTTATGCCGCCTATATTGCGTATGGAATTTCAGTGCTGATCGGCGTGCAGACACTGTTCAATATTGGCGTGAACATGGGTTTATTCCCAACCAAGGGGCTGACGTTGCCGCTGGTGAGTTATGGAGGGTCCAGTCTTGCCATGGTCTTTGTGATGCTGGGAATCCTGTTGCGCATTGATACTGAAAACAAACAGCCATTACCTGTCGGCCGCAAAGGAGGGCTGTCATGAGCGCTCCAGTCAAGAGTGTGGTGGTGATGGCGGGCGGTACCGGTGGGCATGTCTTTCCGGCGCTGGCAGTCGCAGAAGCGCTGCGGGCCAAGGGGATTCGGATTCACTGGCTGGGTACGCGTGCGGGCATCGAGGCTGAGCTGGTGCCGGCGCGACAGTTTGAAATTACGTATCTGGATGTCCGCGGTGTACGTGGGCAGGGAATGGCACGACTGTTACTGGCGCCATTCAAGATCATCCGCGCAGTTCTCGTTGCAATGCGTACTTTGCGTGCCGTTCAGGCAGATTGTGTGATTGGTCTCGGGGGTTATGTCACTGGCCCGGGTGGCGTGGCTGCCCGCCTGCTGGGCAAACCCTTGTTGATTCACGAACAGAATGCCATTGCCGGTTTTACCAATCGGCAACTGGCCCGCATCGCCACGCAGGTGCTGGAAGCATTTCCTGGCGCATTTCCGGCAGCAGGTAACGTGCGCTGCGTCGGTAATCCGGTGCGTGCCGATATTGCAGCCTTGCCTGCTCCCGAGCAGCGCATGGCGGGACGCGAAGGTGCACTGCGTGTCCTCGTGATGGGCGGCAGTCAGGGGGCAGTTGCCCTGAATGAGCTGGTGCCGGCGGCGTTGTCTTTGCTGGCAAGTGATGTCCCTCTGGATATTCGGCATCAGGCAGGCAAGAAAAACATCGAAAAGGCGGCGTCCCGGTATCGCGACCTTGGTCTGCACGCAGAGGTCCTGCCTTTTATTCACGACATGGCGGCCATCTACGATTGGGCGGATCTGGTCATTTGTCGTTCGGGTGCCTTGACCGTATCTGAACTTGCATCCGCTGGCGTGGCGTCGGTCCTTATTCCTTATCCGTTTGCGGTGGATGATCACCAGACCGCAAACGGTCTTTATCTGAGTGCGGCAGGTGCAGCCTTGATGTTCCGGCAGCAAGACCTGACCGCAGAAAATCTGGCAGATGCATTGCGTCCGCTGTTGAATCGCGGCTCCCTGCTTGGCATGGCGTGCGCAGCAAGGGAAAAAGCACGGCCAGAGGCAACAGAGAGCGTTGTTGCAGCCTGTCTTCGAGGTGGAAAATGAAAAAGTCGGCCAGCCGTTCCCGGCTGATTGAAATTCCGGAAATGCGCCGTATTCGTCGCCTGCATTTTGTAGGGATCGGTGGCGCGGGCATGTGTGGCATCGCTGAGGTTCTGCTTAATCAGGGCTACTCCATCAGTGGGTCTGATATCAAGGCAGGCAAGACGACATCGCATCTGCAGGAGCTGGGTGCACAGATATTTATCGGTCATTGCGCCGAAAATATCGCAGGGGCCGACGTGATTGTCGTATCGACGGCTATTGATACCGAAAATCCCGAGATTGCTGCTGCGCGTGAGTCCCGTCTGCCCATCGTGCGTCGGGCTGAAATGCTGGGCGAACTGATGCGTTATCGGCATGGCATAGCCATTGCGGGCACGCATGGCAAGACCACTACCACCAGTCTGATTGCTTCCATTCTGGGTGAAGATGGTCGTGATCCTACGTTTGTGATCGGCGGTTTGCTTAATAGCGCCGGCACCAATGCACGTCTGGGGGCAAGCCGC
Source organism: uncultured Moraxellaceae bacterium (assembly GCA_964347985.1). GTDB lineage: Bacteria > Pseudomonadota > Gammaproteobacteria > Pseudomonadales > Moraxellaceae > UBA2031. The sequence goes on along the minus strand of CAYGBB010000005.1, from coordinate 9,307 downwards.
TACTTTGTGGCCGAGGCAGATGAAAGCGATGCTTCTTTTCTGCACCTGCAGCCCATGGCAGCCGTGGTCACCAATATTGATGCAGATCACATGGATACCTATGGCGGCTCCTTCGACAAGCTGAAGCAGACTTTCGTTGAGTTCCTGCACAACTTGCCATTCTACGGATTGGCGGTGTTGTGCGGAGACGATCCGGTGATTCACGAAATCATGCCGGATGTCGCCCGTCCGATGCTGACCTATGGCTTGCAGGACGGTAATGATGTTCAGGCGGTTGATATTCGTCAGGATGGCTTGCGTACGCATTTCACTGTAATTCGTTCTGGCTATGAGCCGTTGCCGGTAACGCTGAATCTTCCCGGCATGCATAACGTCCAGAATTCACTGGCCGCAATTGCCATTGCCACCGATGAAAAAGCTTCCGATGCCGCGATTGTGAATGCACTGGCCAACTTTCAGGGTGTTGGTAGGCGTTTCCAGCAATATGGCGATTTCCCGCTGGGTGACGGCAGTGTGTGCCTGGTGGATGACTATGGGCATCATCCGCGCGAAGTCGATGCCACCATCAAGGCGGCGCGGCAGAGTTTCCCAGGTCGCCGTCTGGTCATGATGTTCCAGCCACATCGTTATACGCGTACCCGTGATTGCTTCGAAGATTTTGTACAGGTGCTTTCAACCGTGGATGCGCTGTTGTTGCTGGATGTGTACAGCGCAGGTGAAAAAGCGATTCCGGGCGCGGATAGCCGCGCTCTGGCCCGCAGCATCCGTACCCGTGGTGTGGTGGATCCGGTGTTTGTGGAAAACACCGCTGAGCTGGGTGATCTGTTGCGCCACGTCCTGCAGCCTGGCGACGTGTTGCTGACCCAGGGAGCCGGCACGGTGGGTGCCGTTGCCCTGGATCTGGCGCAAAACGCCCTGTATCTGAAGGGTTGAGACAAATGGACACTGAGATGAAATCCGGAACAGCGATGACTCCCATGATTGATGTACGTCGTTTTGGTCGTGTGGCCGTGCTGCTGGGTGGTTCTGCTGCCGAGCGTCCCATTTCCCTGATCAGCGGCAAGGAAGTGCTTGAAGCGTTGCTGGCTGCTGGTGTCAATGCCGAACGGTTTGATCCGGCGGAGCGCCCGGTTTCCGAACTGTCCGGATTTGATCGTGCCTTCATCGTGCTGCACGGGCGTGGTGGTGAGGATGGCACCATGCAGGGATTGCTGGAGCTGATGAATATTCCCTACACCGGCAGCGGGGTGCTGGCATCGGCGCTGGGCATGGACAAGGCCAAGACCAAGCTGGTGTGGCTCGGAGCGGGATTGCCCACGCCAGCTTACCGGCGACTGCAGGCTGGCATGGATTTCAGCAAGGTTGCCGCTGAACTCGGCCTGCCGCTCATGATCAAACCGGCGCATGAAGGCTCCAGTATTGGCATGTGCAAGGTGATGCAGGCTGAGGAGCTGCCGCAGGGCTATGCAACTGCCGCCGCCTATGACAGTGAAGTGATTGCCGAGCGCTGGATTACGGGCAGTGAGTACACCGTGGTCATCCTCGGGGATCGTGCCCTGCCGGTAATCCGCCTGAAAACGGATCGCAACTTTTACGATTTTGAAGCGAAGTACCAGTCGCATGACACGCAGTACCTGTGCCCGTGCGGCTTGCCTGAAGCCAAGGAAAAAGAGCTGCAGGCACTGGCGCTGGAGGCCTTCCGTACGGTAGGTGCCAGTGGCTGGGGACGCATCGATGCCATGATGGATGAAGAGGGCCGGTTCTGGTTGCTGGAAGTAAATACCGTACCCGGCATGACCGATCATTCGCTGGTGCCGATGGCAGCGCGTGCCGAGGGTATGAGCTTCCAGGCGCTGGTACTGACCATCCTTGCCCAGACACTTGAGGCGGATTGCACATGATGCAGGCCACTCGCCGTGCTGCTGTTACTGATACTGCCCTGCCGTTGCCGGGCAGGGAGGCAGTGTTGCGCCATGCGGCGACCGGCCTGTTGTTGCTGGCCGCCATTGCTTTCGTGGCCGGAGCCGTTCGTGCCGGGCAGCAGTGGCTGGCACAGACGCCGATTGCGTCGGTGCAGGTCGATGGCGAATTGCAGCATGTAAACAAGCGTGCCATTGCGGTCAGCATGGCGCCATTGGCCAAAGGCAATTATTTCTCGGTTGATCTGGTCGCCATTCACGACGCAGCAGCGGCATCACCCTGGGTGGATCAGGTTCGGGTGAGTCGCCACTGGCCCGACGGGGTACGAGTGTATATCCGTGAAAAACAGCCGGTCGCACGTTGGGGGCAGCAGGGTTTTATCAGTTCACGTGGCGAACTGTTTGCGCCGACGGCGACAGCGGGTCTGGATGCTCTGCCCGTGCTGTTTGGCCCGGTCAGCCAGTCACGGCATGTCATGGAGCAGTATCGCGCCATGAATTCAATTCTGCGCGGCCTGGGCATGAGCATTGTCGAGCTGGAACTGAGCGAGCGCATGAGCTGGTTTCTCCGTCTGGATAACGGCATCCGGCTGGTGATTGATCAGGTCGATACCATCGAAAAACTGCAGCGCTTTGCGTATTTGTATGAGCGCCAGTTGAAGCCGGATGCGGAAAATATTGCCTCGATTGATTTGCGTTACCGGAATGGCGTTTCGGTGGGGTGGAAAGAGCAAAAAAACCAGAAAATAATTGCACCAAGTGTGTAATTTCTAACGTAAAAATTTTATCATTGGGGATGGCGTTTCTTGAATGAAATGCTCCCGCGGAGTGGGTA
>CAYGBB010000005.1:0-6543 GCA_964347985.1 uncultured Moraxellaceae bacterium | reverse complement strand
GGCATCGATGTCGGCACCGCCAAGGTGGTGGCGCTGGTCGGCCAGATCAACGCTGATGGCGAACTGGAAATCGTTGGCGTCGGCATGAAGCCCTCCCGCGGCATGAAAAAAGGCGTGGTCGTCAACATCGAGCAAACCGTGCAATCCATCCAGGGTGCGGTCGCCGAAGCCGAGCTGATGGCCGATTGCCACATCCACTCTGCCTACATCGGAATTGCCGGTTCCCATATCGGTGGCCGCAACTCGCAAGCCGTAGTCGCCATCCGCGACGGTGAAGTGCAGCCTGGCGATATCGATCGTGTCATTGACGCGGCCAAGTCCGGCCCGATTCCAACAGATCAGCGCATCCTGCATATCCTGCCCCAGGAGTTCCTGGTAGATGAGCAGGGCGATGTCCGTGATCCGCTGGGCATGTCCGGTGTGCGTCTGGAGGGGCATGTTCATCTCGTCACCTGTTCGGCCAACGCCATGCAGAATCTTGAAAAGTGTGTGCGTAGCTGCACGATCGAGATTGATGACATCGTGCTTGAACAGCTTGCCTGCAGCCACGCAGTCCTCACGGAAGACGAAAAGGAGCATGGCGTCTGTCTGGTGGATATCGGTGGCGGTACCACAGGCGTGGCCATTTTCAGCAAGGGCGCCATCCGCCATACCGCGGTGATTCCGATTGCCGGCGACCAGGTGACCAACGATATTGCCATGGCCCTGCACACACCAACGCAGGATGCCGACGAGATCAAGACCAAGTACGCCTGTGCCGTGGCGCAACTGGTGGATCCCGAGCAGACCATCAATGTCCCGGGCATGGGTGATCGTCCTGCGCGCAAACTGTCACGTCAGACGCTGGCGGAAGTGGTCGAGCCACGTTACGACGAACTCTTCACGCTGGTCATGAGCGAGATCGAACGCAGTGGCTATCAGGGCCGGCTCTCTGCCGGCATCGTGCTGACGGGTGGCTCCGCCAAGATCGAAGGCGCCACCGCACTGGCCGAATCCATTTTTCACATGCCGGTTCGTATCGGCATGCCGCAGTCTCTCCGGGTGGGTGGCATGGGAGAGGTGTTGCGCAATCCGATCTATTCGACCGGTGTCGGTCTGCTGATGTACGGCAAGAAAAAGTATCTGGAAGACAATCAGGGCCCTCAGGCACCGCGCAAGCCGGCGGTGGGGGCTGGCGAAATCGTTCAGAAGTTGCGCGGCTGGCTGGCACGTAATTTCTGAGTGAGCACCGGGTAAGTGGAATACCCGGCAATAGCAACAAGAAGCGGCAAGACAAATTTTGTGCAAAGGAGAGTGAGATGAATATTTTCGAATTGGCCGACAGTGCTCCGCAGCATGGTCGTGCGGTAATCAAGGTGGTAGGCGTGGGCGGCGGTGGCAGCAATGCCGTGCAGCACATGGTTGCCTGTGATGTTCACGGCGTGGATTTCATCTGTGCCAATACCGACATGCAGCATCTTTCCAAGATGTCGGCCAAGACTCTGCTGCACCTCGGTGCTGGTGTGACGCGCGGCCTCGGTGCCGGTGCCAACCCCGAGGTGGGTCGCCAGGCGGCAGTGGAAGACCGTGATCGCATCCGTGAAGTGCTCGAGGGCGCCGACATGGTGTTCATCGCCGCCGGCATGGGTGGTGGTACCGGTACCGGTGGTGCACCCGTGGTTGCTGAAGTTGCCAAGGAAATGGGCATTCTCACCGTGGGTGTGGTGACCAAGCCTTTCCTGTTTGAAGGCAAGCGCCGCATGGACGTTGCCGAAAATGGTATCGACAACCTGTCCCAGTATGTCGACTCGCTGATCACGATTCCGAATCATCGCCTGCAGGCGGTGCTTGGCAAGGTCTCGATGATCGAAGCCTTTCGTGCCGCCAATAACGTGCTCAAGAATGCCGTGCAGGGTATTGCCGACATGATCCAGCAGCCGGGCGAAATCAACGTCGACTTTGCCGACGTGCGCACGGTCATGTCCGAACAGGGTCTCGCCCTGATGGGGACTGGCTCTGGCAAGGGTGAAGATCGTGCCCGCCTTGCCACTGAAATGGCCATCCACAGCCCGCTGCTGGACGATGTCCGTCTTGATGGTGCGCGTGGTGTGCTGGTGTCGATTGCCGCAGGTCCGGATCTGGGTATCGACGAGTACACCACCGTCGGTGATCTGGTGGCACAGTTTGCCTCGCCGGAAGCAACCGTAGTGATCGGTACCATTCTCGATCCTGATCTGGGTGACGAACTGCGTGTGACTGTGGTGGCGACCGGCTTGCCCAAAGCCGCCCGCACTGCGGTGACACCACCCATGCGTCTGGTGCCTGGCCAGCCAGCGCCTGCTCCGGTCAGCCAGCCGGTTCAGACAGCTGCCACAGGAACCAGTGCGGCTGCAGGCTCCAGTTACGACTACGATACACCGGCCTATCTGCGTAACCAGAAAGTCGCCAATGGCGGGACTGCACCGCGCACAACGGATGCTAACCTGCTGAATATCCCGGCTTTCCTGCGTCGCCAGGCGGACTAAACCCCGCTGCCAGCCTCAAGCCGGACCGATCGACCCCACTCTCCCGGTCGGTCCGGCTTCTCGTCGCCGATGGTGTGCCTTGCAGAGCGCGCCGCGTCTGTTACCATCGCTCCCCTCTCGTCTTGAAATAATTTGTCACATGTTGCGACAGCGCACCGTCAAGAACACCATTCGCGCCAGCGGCGTGGGCCTGCATTCGGGAGAAAAGATCTTTCTTTCGCTGAATCCAGCCCCTGTCGACACGGGCATCGTCTTTGTGCGCACGGATATCGAGCCCCCGGTCGAATTGCCGGCTCAGGCCTTGCTGGTTCTGGATACGTCCATGGCAACCAGTCTGGTGCTGGGCGACGTACGTCTGTCCACGGTCGAGCATCTGATGTCAGCGCTAGCCGGACTGGGTATCGATAATGCCCGTATCGAAGTCACGGCGGGCGAGATTCCCATCATGGATGGCAGTGCCGGTCCGTTTGTCTTCCTGATCCAGGCTGCCGGTATTGCTGAACAGGAGGCACCCAAACGCTTTGTTCGTATCAAGCGGCGCGTCGAGGTTCGTGAGGGCGACAAGATCGCCGCTTTCGAGCCATATGCCGGTTTCAAGCTCTGTTTCACCATCGATTTCGATCACCCCGCCTTTCATGACGACCACAAGTATGCCGAGGTGGACTTCTCCACGACGGCCTATGTCAAGGAAGTCAGTCGTGCCCGCACCTTCGGATTCATGCGCGATATCGAGTATCTGCGCTCAAAGAACCTGGCTCTGGGGGGCAGCATGGATAACGCCATTGTGGTGGGTGAAGAGGGGGTGATGAACGCCGAGGGCCTGCGCTATGAGGACGAATTCGTCCGGCACAAGATGCTGGATGCCATCGGAGACCTCTATCTGCTGGGCCATGGCATCATTGGGGAATATCAGGGTTACAAGTCGGGCCATGGTCTTAATAACCAGCTCTTGCGAGCCCTGCTGGATCAGCCGGACGCCTGGGAAATTGTGACATTTGATGACGAAGCTACGGCCCCTATTTCCTACATCAAGGCAACCTCGTGATTTTATTGATTAAAATCAACTGGTTGTGATTACCTTGCACTTCAGCTGCGGGATGGGCCGCTGGTCCCGGTATGGCTTGCAAGGCGCCGCAAGGCTTCGCTAACCTCTCCTCCGTGCAAGGATTCTGCCAGCTCCATGAGCAGGGCCCCGGTTACCGGGCTCAGCCTTGGCAAGGCAAGCTGTGGTGGTTCCGGTGATTCTTCACGTTTTGCCGGGGCACTCACAACCTTAATGCGAGTCAGTCCACAAAACTCGTCATGCTGCTGTAAACGCTGGACATGGATGCGGCTAAGATAGCGTAACTGTCCGGCAGCAGCACTGTTGCCGGTAGCCAGGGTCAGGATGCCCTCTTTATAGGAGGCAACCTGCACAACATTGCGCAGGTTGCTATCAAGGTAGAGCCCAAGGATCTCATCGAGACGGGCCAGTTGTTTTGCCGTACGGGCAAGTGCGGCCAGAGAGCCCTGATGCAGGATCTCGGTGAGCTTGGTGGTTTTTTCCAGGCGTCTGGCCATGAATTCGCGTCCGGTATTCCCGGACTGACTGCTGAAAGGCCGGGTAGGCGACCAGTATACCCGTGCCTCCTGAAGATGCAGGACGAGGTGACATGAATATTATTCTTCTGAATCGAAAAACCGGTCGACCCGTGACCGTGCAATTGCCGCCACGCATGATGGTGATTGCTGCCGCCGTGGTGGCCGTACTGTGTGTGGCCCTTGGCAGTATTGGCTACTACGTTGCTTCCCGCATGGCGGAAGCGCCTGTCCAGGTTGGCAAGAACGGTGCGGCCGGCAACGATGCGGACGGCCAGTTGCGAGCCATGACAGAACGCATGGCCGAAATGCAGGCGCGGCTGATTCGCCTGGACGCCCTCGGCGAGCATATTGCCGAGGCGGCCAATGTCAAAAGCGAGGAGTTCAGTTTTGAAAAAAAGTCCCCGATGGGTGGTCCGCTCACTGAAGAGCTGGCTGTCCTGGGTGACCGAACCTCACTTGAAATGCGTCTCGACGAGTTGTCCGAAGAGATGGATGACACGGAAATACAACTGGGCGCCCTTGGCAGCGTGTTGAGCAGCCGTCGCAGCCAGCCAAAGAGCTACCTGGCCAATATGCCGGTACGGCGTGGCTATATCACCTCGCGTTACGGGTACCGCACCGATCCCTTCACGGGTCGTACGGCCTTCCATGCCGGTATCGATTTTGCGGGTCCGGAGGGTACGGATGTATTTGCCGCAGCGCCTGGCATCGTGACCTTTGCCGGCGTCAAAAGTGGTTACGGCAATGTGGTCGAAATCAATCATGGAGATGGCATGAGCACTCGTTATGCCCATGCCCGCAATCTTGTGGTCAAGGTGGGGGACATGGTCAGCAAGGACCAGCTGGTCGCCTACATGGGTTCTACGGGTCGTTCTTCCGGGCCCCATCTGCATTACGAGGTGATGCGTAATGGTGACCAGGTCGATCCATCCTCCTATATAGCGCATGTCGCCAGCCGCTGAACCGGCGGCAGTCGTTCCCGAGGCCCGGCCCTGTCACAGGACCGGGCCTTGTTGTTTCAGGTGAAACTTGCAGATGCTGTACCGATTCCTTGTGTTGCCGTCCCTGCAATCGGGGGTAGAATGGCGGGCTTAAAATTCAGGGGCGGGCTTGGTATTTACAGGCTATAGCCCCATCTCTAGCGGATGCCCCGGCATTGCATCCGCATCGCAGTGCTGATTCAGCACTGTTAGTTGAGCAAGAAGCCGGCCAAATTCATCATCAAGAGTGGCAGTTATGTTGGGACTGGGACGCCTCGTCAGCGGAATTTTGGGTACCAAGAACGATCGTGAGCTCAAGCGTATGCGTGGGGTGGTCGAGACCATCAATGCGCTGGAAGCGCGTTGCAAGGCATTGTCTGATACCGAGCTTGCTGCCCGTACCACCGAATTCAAGGCGCGTTACCAGAATGGTGAGTCGCTCGACCAGTTGTTGCCCGAGGCTTTTGCGGTTTGTCGTGAGGCGTCGCAGCGGGTGCTCGGTATGCGTCATTATGACGTGCAGCTGATCGGTGGCATGACCCTGCACGAAGGTCGCATTGCTGAAATGCGGACGGGTGAAGGCAAGACACTGACGGCGACGTTGCCGGCCTATCTGAATGCGCTTTCCGGTGAAGGCGTGCATGTGGTGACGGTCAATGATTATCTGGCCTCGCGCGATGCCGCCTGGAATCGACCCCTGTTCGAGTTTCTCGGTCTCAAGGTGGGTGTGATCCGGTCCATGCAGCCGGCTGCTGAAAAGCGTGCTGCCTATGAAGCCGACATCACGTATGGCACCAATAACGAATTCGGTTTTGATTTCCTGCGCGACAACATGGCCTTTCGCCTTGAGGACAAGTTTCAGCGTACTCTGGCTTTCGCCCTGATCGACGAAGTCGACTCCATCCTGATCGACGAAGCCCGCACCCCGCTTATTATTTCCGGTGCCAGTGAAGACTCTTCACGCTTGTATGAGCAGGTGAATACGCTGATTCCCAAGCTGGTCAAGCAGGCGGAAGAGGGCAAGGTGGACGGCGGTCATTTCTGGGTGGATGAGAAACATCGCCAGATCGAACTGACGGAAGCCGGTCATGAGTTTGTTGAGGAGTTGCTCACCAAGATCGGTTTGCTTGCCGAAGGCGACAGTCTCTATTCTGCGGCTAATCTCGGCATGTTGCATCATGTCCATGCAGCTCTGAAGGCGCATGTGCTGTTCCAGCGTGATGTGCATTACATTGTGCAGGACGATGAAGTGATCATCGTTGATGAACACACCGGACGAACCATGCCGGGGCGCCGCTGGTCTGATGGCCTGCATCAGGCCGTCGAGGCAAAGGAGCGTGTGGCCATCCAGAGCGAGAACCAGACGCTCGCCACCACCACCTTCCAGAACTATTTCCGTCTTTACCGGAATCTCTCGGGCATGACAGGTACGGCTGATACAGAGGCCGCCGAGTTCCGCCAGATTTACGGTCTGGATG
>CAYGBB010000004.1:0-22018 GCA_964347985.1 uncultured Moraxellaceae bacterium | reverse complement strand
CTTGAGGATGCTGAAGAAATCTTCCTGGCGGTGCGCATGGGTCGGCGTGGCAATATCAGGCACTTGCAAGCTGGCCAGCCAGCTGGCGGCTGCACATACCAGCAGGCACAACGGCAACCAGGTGACGGACACCTGATCGAACAGCATGCCAAGGGAAGCCCCCGTGACAATGAACCCGATGGATCCCCAGAGCCGCAGCCGGCTGTACAGCTCCCGCTGCGCCCCCAGATGCGCAATGGTGACTGCCTCGAACTGCGCCAGGATCGCATTCTGGAAAAAGCTGTAACCGAGCAAGACAAATGCCAGCGGCCAGAAATTCTCCGTGAAGAAAACACCCAGCCAGAAAAACATCAGCAGGAAGGCGCCGGCCCGTACCATCTGCAGCCGTTTACCGGTCCTGTCCGCCACATACCCCCAGAAGTTCGGCGCAATGATGCGCGTTGCCATGAGAATGGCCATGAGCTGACCAATGGACTCCGGTGAGAACTTCAGGCCCTGCAGATACAGTCCCCAGTACGGCATGAAGCCGCCAAGCACTGCGAAATAGAAAAAATAGAAAGATGCGAGGGGAATGTGGGGAATGCGGGCTGGTGTTGTCACGGGCACAAACCCTCAGCCCTCCCCCTGCCTCAGGGAGAGGGCAGTTGCATCAGAGGCTGCCGGCAATCGGCTTGAGCGGTGGCACGACATCGGCATTCTGCGCACGATGCCGCAGGAAATGATCCATCAGCACGATGGCCAGCATGGCTTCGGCAATCGGTGTGGCACGTACACCGACGCAGGGGTCATGACGCCCCTTGGTCACCACTTCGATGGCATTACCGTGAATGTCGATGGAACGCCCGGGCAGGGTCATGCTGGACGTTGGCTTAAGCGCGATGCTCACGACAATTTCCTGCCCCGAGGAAATGCCGCCGAGCACGCCACCCGAGTGGTTGGAAACAAACCCTTGCGGCAACATCTCGTCACGGTGCTGTTCACCACGCTGTTCGACCACCGCAAAACCATCACCGATTTCCACGGCCTTGACGGCATTGATGCTCATCATGGCATGTGCAATGTCGGCATCCAGACGATCAAACACCGGCTCACCCCAGCCCACCGGAACATTCGATGCGTAGACGGACAGGCGGGCACCACAACTGGAGCCATCACGGCGCAGCTGCGTGATCAGGTCTTCCATCTTCGGAATGGCATCGGCATCGCCACAAAAGAACGGATTCTGGTTGACCAGGGACCAGTCGAGCTTTTCTGCCTTTACCGTACCGATCTGCGTGACATGGCCACGAATCACGATACCGAATTTCTCGTGCAGGTATTTCTTGGCAATGGCACCGGCTGCCACGCGCATGGCAGTTTCACGCGCCGAGGAACGCCCCCCGCCACGGTAGTCACGGAAGCCGAACTTCTGCGTGTAAGTGTAATCGGCATGACCGGGACGGAAAGTCTCGGCGATATTGGCGTAGTCCTTGGATTTCTGGTCGGTGTTCTCAATGAGCAGGCCGATCGGGGTACCGGTGGTCTTGCCTTCAAATACGCCCGAGAGAATTTTCACCACATCGTCTTCACGACGCTGGGTACTGTACTGCGACGTGCCCGGCTTGCGACGATCCAGATCAAGCTGCAGATCTTCCTCGGTGAGCGCCAGCCCCGGCGGGACGCCATCCACAATCGCGCCCAGCGCAATACCGTGGGACTCACCAAAGGTGGTGACGCGGAAAAGATCACCAATAGTGTTACCGGCCATTGATTAAATCCTTGTTCAGACCGCCGCCTTGAACAGCGGCTGGAATTCGCGGCACTGCGCCGCCATCAATACAAATACGCCCTTCCCGCCCCTCTCGAACTCCACCCACACAAAGGGGACCTCAGGGAAGCTTTGCTCCAGCGCCCACTGCGAATTGCCGACCTCAACCACCAGCACGCCGTCCTCGGTCAGGTGATCCGCCGCTTCGGCCAGAATGCGCCGGGTGATGTCCAGACCGTCACGACCCGAGGCCAGACCCAGCTCCGGCTCCCGCAGGAACTCGGCCGGCAGATCGGCCATGTCCTCGGCATCCACATACGGCGGATTACTGACAATCAGGTCGTAGCGCTGCTCCGGCAACTTGCTGAACACATCGGACTCGATCAGGTTAACGCGATCCTCGAGCTCGTGATGCTCGACATTGACCGAAGCCACCGACAAGGCATCCATGGAAATATCCGTGGCATCAACCAGTGCCTCCGGAAACTCCTTGGCCATGGCAATGGCGATGCAGCCCGAACCGGTACAAAGATCCAGTACCCGCTGAGGCTCGAATCCGAGCCACGGCAGGAAGCGGTCGGCAATCAGCTCGGCAATCGGCGAGCGCGGAACCAGCACACGTTCATCGACATAGAAAGGCAGGCCGTTGAAATAGGCCAGGTTCAGCAGGTAGGCCAGTGGAATGCGGTCATTCACACGACGGCGCAGCAGATCCAGCACCGCACGACGTTCTGACGGCAGCAGTCTGGCATCCAGAATCTCGTCATCCGCTGACCACTCCAGTGCCAGGGTCTGCATCACCAGCGCTGTGGCCTCAGCAAAGGGATCATCCGTACCATGCCCCAGGTGAATGTCGTTTTCACGAAAGCAGGTCACGGCAAAACGAATGAAGTCACGGATGTTGACGAGAGTCGACTCTGCTTCAGCCAGCAGGGCATCATCAAGCAGCACGTCAGGATTGCTTTCGGTCACGGCAGGGTCCGGGTGATCGTAGGAAGGCGCCTATTCTAGCGGGCACTCCCCCTCAATGACCACGACTCCAGACATTACTCTTTCCGGATACTGTGCGGGCCCAGGTTATGACCAGGTTGTTGGGCAGGCTTCCGGACCGGGGACTGGCGCAAGACGCCATGGCTGGCCACAATGAACCCATCCTCAAATATCGTTTTCCTGCCTTATGAAAGACCCTCTCCTCAGCCAGTTGCGCAAGCAGCTTCGGGAAACGCCACCGGCACCTGCCAAACCAGCGCCCGCCGCCCCTCCCGCTCGCCCGCCAGAGCCGGACGTAGACGATGCCACGCTGTTTGCCCGGGCAACGCGGGGGGCCCGGCCGATACAGGCCGATGCCACCGCCCCGCTGCCCGTCAAGCGCCCCGACCCCAATACCCGTCTGCGCCGGGCGGCAGCCGAAGCCGAGGAGCGGGAGAAAACTCCCTTGTCCGACGCCGCCGCCCTGATGCATGAAACCACCCCGGAAAGCACCCTGACCTATGCCCGTAGCGGCGTGCAGCCACGCGTCCTGCAGAAGCTGAAACAGGGGCAAATGCCCTGGCAGGCAGCTGTTGACCTGCATGGTTGCACTGCGGACCAGGCCCGGGATGCCGTATTGTCACTGTTGCAGGATGCCCGGCAGGCCAATCTGCAGGTTGTCAAAGTGGTGCATGGCAAGGGCCTTATCAAGGAACAGGCCTTGCTCAAGACCTTTGTTAACGGCTGGCTCCGCCAGGTACCCGAAGTTCTGGCATTCGTCAGTGCCCTGCCCCGTGATGGCGGCACCGGTGCCATTTATGTGCTATTGAAACGAAAACGTCCGGACAACGAATAACCCGAGACACTATCCACCAACAAGAATAACCATGGATGGTCAGATGGCGTTCTGTGCACACCGGCAGCGGTTACCGTTGCTCATGCTTTTTCTGATAATGATGTCCAGTGCCCTGGGGCTTTCAGCCTGGGCAGCAGAACCTCTCGTCCTTCAACTCAAGAACCCGGTCAGCAAGACAGAGCTGCAACCTTACCTCCAGTACACCTGCAACAACAGTGACCCGCTGCTTGACGACATTTCCAGGCTGGATTTCCGCCCCCTGCCCGAGAAACGCATTGCCTTTGGTTATGTGAGCACTCCCTGCTGGTTCCATTTCCGGCTCGCCAACAGCAGCACCGACGCAATGGATCTGGTTATCGCGATCAATTTCGCCATGCTTGATCATGCCACGCTCTACATTCCAGGCATCAAGGGCATGCAAGTACTGGTCAGCGGGGACTCGGAACCCTATAACGAGCGCTCATTACGGATGCGGCTACCCGCTTACCCCGTCAAGCTGCCGGCACAAAGTTCACAGGACTTTTATCTCCGGGTGCAAACCACCAGCAGCTTCAGTCTACCCATCACCGTCAGTGGACGGGATGCGTTTTCTGAGGAGCACATCAATAGTGAATGGTGGTTGGGTATCTTTTACGGCATCGGCATAGGACTGGTCTTTTACCACCTGTTCCTGTGGATAGTCGTCCGTGAGAAAACCTACGCGTTCTATGTCATCCACCTCACCAGCACGCTTCTTTTTTATGCAGCGCTGCAAGGCATTGCCTATCGCTGGTGGCCGGACTGGGCCGACTGGAACAATCGTGCCCCCTATGTATTTGCCTACATCGCAATGATTTCAGGCACGCTTTTCACGCGTGAATTCCTGATGACCCAGGAGTGGCCCCGTACTGACAGGCTGTTCCTGGGTTTCTCATTTCTGGTGCTTTTTGCGGCCATTGGCCAGTTTGTACTCCCACCGCGCATCATCAATACCTTTCTGGGCGCTATTTCCCTGATCAATCTGGCGCTGTTAATGACCACCGGCATCCTGCGCTGGCGAGCAGGCCAGGAAGAGGCGCGCATATTTGTAATTGCCTGGGGGCTGTTCCTTCTTGCCCTGCTGATGGTGGCACTGAATACATATGGCCTGTTTCCCATTCTGATCATCAGCCTGTTTGGCATGCAGCTTGGCCAGATTGCCCAACAGATTCTATTGTCGATGGCGCTAGCCAATCGCATCAACAAGCTCAAGAAAGAAAAGATACAACGCGAGCAGGAATCCCTGCTTGCACAGGCAGAGAATCAGGCAAAAAGTGAATTTCTGGCCACCATGAGCCATGAAATCCGTACTCCCATGAATGCCGTTATCGGCATTTCACATTTGCTGCGGGACACGAAACTTGATAATAACCAACGCAACTATGTGGAGCTGCTGCAAAGTGCAGGGCAATCACTTCTGCTGCTGATAAATGACGTCCTTGACTATTCCAAGATCAATGCCGGAAAACTTCAGCTGGAACACACCGCTTTTAATCTGCATGACCTTTTCAACGAGTGTGCAGGCATCTTCTCACTGGATGCACAGCGAAAATCACTGTCACTGAGTTTCGAACCAGCGCCAGACCTGCCAACCTGGGTTCAGGGCGACCCAGTTCGTTTGCGTCAGGTACTCGTCAACCTTCTCAGTAATGCCATCAAATTCACCCATGCCGGGCATATCGATTTGCGGGCCGGACTACTGCCCAGCCCTGTGGCTGGTCGCTATTGTTTATCCGTGCAGGTAGAGGATTCCGGCATTGGCCTCACCAGAACAGAAGCAGAAAACCTGTTCCAGAGATTCCGGCAGGCCGAAATCACCACCGCCCGAAACTATGGCGGCTCAGGACTTGGCCTCGCCATTAGCAAACAGATAGTGGAGCTCATGCAGGGGCAAATCGGCGTCAACAGCTCGCCAGAAACTGGCTCTGTCTTCTGGTTCACCGTGCTGCTGGAGCCCGGCAGCGCTCCTGCCGCCCTGCCGGATAAACCTGCTCACGACATGCCCCACCAACACGAACTGAATGTATTGATTGTTGAAGACAATGCCGTTAACCGGCTTGTCATTACAGGGCTGCTGCGAAAGCTCGGCATCAACTCGCTGGTGGCTCATGATGGTGCCGAGGCGCTGGTCATCCTGAAGGATCACCCGGAAGTAGAACTCGTGCTGATGGACTGTGAGATGCCGGTGATGGATGGCTTTGAGGCCACACGGCAAATCAGGGCCAGGGAGCGTGACCAGCACCTGACGCATCTGCCCATAATCGCCCTGACGGCTCATGCCCTGCCCGAGCACCGGCAGAAGTGCATCGACTGCGGAATGGATGACTATCTTGCCAAACCCATATCGATTGAGGCACTTGTGACCATACTGCAACGCTGGCAGGCGTATACCCCCCCGGCGGCGACTCCGTTGTCAATGCGAATGGAGGCAGAATCATGAGGTGTGGTCACCACCGATGGCTCATGACATGGCTCGTGCTGCTGCTGGCATGGAGCAACATGGCTACTGCAGTTGAAACACTGTCACTCACTCAAGTCCCTGCCCGTTTGGCCATTGAACCCTGGATGACCTATCGCTGCGATGGCTCAACACCGCTGCAGTTTGTCGATGTGGAAAAATCAACATTCGAAGCATTGCCGAATCCACATATATCCCTTGGTTTCCGCAAGGATGCCTGCTGGTTTCGCTGGGAAATGCGCAATGACAATGCAGATACGCTGCAAATACTCTTTACCCTTGATTATCCCGTACTTGACCATATCGATCTTTATCAGCGCACCAGCAAAAAACTGCAGCACTGGACACTGGGTGATTCAATACCTTTTGGACAACGCACTATCGATTCACGCAACTTTGTTGTGCCGCTGACTCTCACGCCTGGCGAAAAAACTGTTTATTACCTGCGCGTTGAATCAAGCGGCTCCATGACCGTGCCTCTCTACCTGAGTGATCGTGACCGCTTCATTGGCATGCATGAACAGCACGAATGGTGGCTGGGTGCCTTTTATGGCATCAGTCTTGGCCTGCTGTTCTATCACGGCTTTCTGTGGGGGGTGTTACGCGAAAAGATTTACCGGTTTTATGTACTGCATCTGGGAGCAAGTCTGGCTTATATGGCAACGCTTCAGGGACTCGCCTTCCGGTTGTGGCCAGAATGGACAGAATGGAACAATCGCTCCAATTATATTGCAGGCTACTTCCTGTTCCTGACAGGGGCATTATTTGCGCGCGACTACCTTAATACCCGCCAATGGCGCAATGGCGACAAGATACTCCTCATTCTGGCAGGGGTGAATACGGTCGCGCTGGTTGTCCAGGCGGTCCTGCCGTCCAGTGTGATGTACAAAAGCCTTGCCGCAATGGCCATCCTCACCATGTTCACCCTGTTTTTGACGGGAATCCTGCGCTGGCGGCAAGGCTTACGAGAGGCCCGCCAGTTTGTCGTGGCATGGGGGCTTTTCATGCTGATGGCCATCTTGTTCGCCTTGAAAACCTACGGCATTTTTTCAGCAATTCCGGTACTGGCTACTGTCAACTTCCTGCAGATTGGCATGATCATGCAACAGGTACTCCTGTCACTCGGGCTGGCGGGGCGCCTGACCACACTGAAGCAAGAAAAAATCCAGCGCGAACAGGAAATCCTGCGGGAACGTGCCGAAAATGAAGCCAAGGGAGATTTCCTGGCCAAGATGAGCCATGAAATCCGCACTCCAATGAACGCAGTACTTGGCCTCACGTTTTTGCTGCGTGACAGTCGCCTCGACAAAACCCAGCGCGAACAGGTCGACATGCTGCACTCCGCAGGACAGTCATTGCTGGAGCTTATCAACGACATCCTGGACTATTCAAAGATCACAGCCGGCAAGCTGGAGCTGGAGAAGACCGAGTTCAATCTTCCGGCCCTGTTCAGCGATACCATCAGCATGTTCGCCCTGAATGCCGAGCAGAAGTCCCTGTCACTCGCCTACGATCCTTCGCCCGCCTTGCCGGTGTGGGTTCGTGGTGATCCTGTACGACTGCGCCAGATCACCAGCAATCTGCTGAACAATGCCATCAAGTTTACCCAGAAGGGCCATATCAATGTGCGCGTAGAAATACGGCCATCGACCCAATACGACCGGCCACTTTTACAGGTAGAAGTTGAAGACAGTGGTATTGGTCTGAACGAAACAGAAATCCAGGCGCTCTTCCAGGCGTTTCAGCAGGCCGATGTCTCCACCACGCGCAAATATGGCGGCTCCGGGCTTGGCCTGGCCATCAGCCGTCAGCTGGTGGAGCTCATGGGGGGCGAAATCGGGGTCCGCAGCAAAGCCGGTGCAGGGTCCACGTTCTGGTTTTATGTTCCACTGGACCTGGCGAAGGAACCCGCCCCGGCACAGACCGCGACACCCCTCTCAAGCAGACGGCTTGAAGGCCGCCAGATCCTCGTGGCTGAAGACAACCTGGTCAATCAGCTGGTGATCACTGGCCTGTTGCGCAAACTGGGGATCACCCCCCTGCTATGCCAGGATGGCGCCAGCAGCCTGGAAATGCTGCGCCAGCATCCCGAGATTGAACTGGTACTGATGGATTGTGAAATGCCCGGCATGGATGGCTACGAAGCCACGCGCCAGCTGCGCCAACAGGAACTGGCGGAGAACCAGCCCCGATTGCCCGTGATCGCCCTGACCGCACATGCCATGGCGTCACACCGTGACCGCTGCCTGGCGGCCGGAATGGATGACCATCTGGCCAAGCCGGTAGTCCTGGAGAACCTGGCGGCCATTCTGGAGCAGCACTTGCCTGAAAATTGAGCCTGTGCCTTTGACCCCTGCCGGTGATTTGGTTAGGGTGGCACCCCTTGATCCCAGTGACATGAGGCCTGATTCCCATGGAAAACGCGTATGCCAGCATCATCTCTGCCGTTGGCGAAGATGTGGAGCGCCCCGGCCTGAAAGACACGCCGGCCCGTGCCGCCAAGGCCTTCCGGTATCTCTGCAAGGGCTACGAGGAGGACCTGGACACTATCGTCAACAACGCCATCTTCCCGTCCGACAATGATGAAATGGTCATTGTGAAGGACATCGAGCTGTACTCTCTCTGCGAACATCACCTGCTGCCTTTTATCGGCAAGGTCCATGTTGCCTACCTGCCTTCCGGCAAGGTCGTCGGGCTCTCCAAGATTGCACGCATCGTCGACATGTACGCCCGTCGCCTGCAAATCCAGGAGAACCTGACCAAGCAGATTGCCGATGCCGTGCAGAAAGTGACCGATGCCCGTGGTGTGGGCGTGATCATTGAAGCACGCCACATGTGCATGATGATGCGTGGCGTGGAGAAGCAGAACTCGGTAATGAAGACATCCATCATGCTGGGACGCTTCCGCGAAAACCCGCAAACGCGTAATGAATTCCTGTCGCTGACCAATTGAGATCACGCCATGACCACTCCCGTTCGTGTCCTCATTACCGGTGCCGGCAGTGGTCTCGGCCGTGCAATGGCCCTGGCATGGGCGCGACGGGGTGCACGCATCATCGTGGCGGATATTGCACGTGAGCGCGGCGAAGAAACGGTGGGCTTGTGTCAGTCGGCTGGTGCGGCTGAATCCAGCTTTCTCTCCCTGGACATCACACGCGAAGCCGACTTTGTTGTTGCCCTCGACCGGGTAAAAACACACTGGGACGGGCTGGACATTGTCGTCAACAATGCCGGTGTCGCCGGTGGTGGCAGTTTCGATGGCATCAGTGAAGACGACTGGTTGTGGATGCTGAACATCAATTTGCTGGGTGTGGTGCGTGGCTGTCGCGTATTCACCCCGCTGTTCAAGCAACAGCAACAGGGACAGTTTGTGAATATTGCGTCGATGGCGGGCCTGCTTAATCCGCCGGCCATGAGCAATTACAATGTGGCCAAGGCTGGCGTGGTGGCCTTGTCAGAAACGCTGGCCGCTGAATTGTCGCCCTGGAATATCCATACGCTGGCGGTCTGCCCTTCCTATTTTCAGACCAATCTGAACGAATCATTGCGCACCAATGATCCGCTCACAAAAGCGGCCCTGACCAAGTTGCTGGCGGGTTCAGACATTACGGCCGATGACATTGCCGAAGGCATACTGGATGCCGTAGCCACAGGCAGAAGCTTGTACCTGCCCCATGAGCAGGCACGGCAGGCATGGGACAGGAAGCTGAAACATCCAGGCGTCATTGCTGAAGACATGCTTGTGTATGCGCGCAAACTGGCCGCTGCCCAGGGAAGAAGCTGAGGTATTCCACCGCGGCCCTGAGTAACTATCTCAGGCCGTACGCTTCAGGAACTGGTTAACGCTCTCGGCGACCTCTGCCGGACTCTCATCCAGATGCAGATGATGTCCACCCGGAATAACGTGCAGATCCAGGCGTTGCAAGGCGGCCAGCCGGGCATCAAACACAACCGGATCAGCCGGGAATCCTGTTGCTGCACGAATGACCAGAACCGGTGCCGTAATCGCCCCAAGAAAAGCCAGCACCTGTGGCTCTGTCAGGCGTAGTGACGAGTGATGCCGTATCCGGCGATCCATGGTCCATGAAAACCCGCCCTCAACTTCCTTGAGCGAACGCGTGCACAGTATGTCGGCGGCGCCAGCACTGAGTGGAGTGAATCCACGCTGGCGAGCCGTAACGGCCATCTCGCGACTGGCAAACACACGCTCTTCCCGGGGTTCATACGCCTGCCACTCCAGCAAGGCATCCCGCAAAATACCGGGTGCCTCTGCTGCTGAACCGGCATAGGGGCCAAGGCCATCAATCATCACAAAACCGCTCACACGATCAGGCAAGGCCCCGGCAAACAGCGAGCCGATACCCGCTCCCATCGAGTGACCCATCAGGGCAAAACGTTCCCAGCCGAGCTGATTGACAACGGCAAGCACATCATCGACATGATCCAGCGTGTGATAGCGCATACCCTCGGCACGCCAGTCACTGAAGCCGTGTCCGGCAAAATCCATGGCAATGATGTGATAATCGGAGAGCAACGGCGCAAGCCGGTCAAACGTGGCGGCATTGTCCTGCCAACCATGCAGCGCCAGCAAAGGCGGCAAGCTGGCATCGTGCCAGCAGCGGGCGGCAATGCGGCGCCCCTTGTGCAGAAAGATACGTTCGACAACCTGCGTCACGCGACAATCTGCTTTTGCTTCAGGGCCGTTACAATATGCCCAGCCGTTAGTAATGGTTTTTCCAGCGGGAACATGTGCCCGCCCTCTACGTACTCATGCAGCATGGCATGGGTGCGCGCCATGCGTTCGGCAAATCCCGTGCCCCTGAACTCGCTCTGAGCACCCGACAGAAGAATACCCGGCACTTGCAACGGAGAGCGGAAGCGCCAGGAGTTGTGCGGCGTGTGGCGGAAAATGTTGACTTCAACCGCGGCCGGAATAGTGAGGCAAACACCCTCCTCGCAATCACTGAGCCCGAAGCTCAGATAATCCTCGAAACACTCCGGATCAAAACTGCGGAACAAGCGCTTCTTGCCAAGCAGCTCGCGTGCCACATCCCGTGATGGCCATACTTCCCGCCGCCCCTGACTCTTGCCGGCAGGGGTAATGCGATCCACCTGGCCAATTGCCTTCATGAAGCCGAAACTGAGCGCACCCAATCCGTTGATAATGGGCGGATCCATGATGACAACCGCGCTGAAGAGCTCGGGGTAACGATGCGCTGCCATGAAGGTGGTAAGCCCCCCCAGGGAGTGCCCGAGACCGATTACCGGCCCCCTGCACCGCACACGAATCGAGTCTGCAACCTGATCCACAAGCGAATGCCAGTTGCTGTCCACGGGATACGCAGGGTCTGTACCTATGACAGGCAGGTATTTCACCTCAAAGCTGGCTTCAAGGGCGCCCAACAGCTTGCGGTAACAGGCGGATGGAATACCGTTGGCATGGGCAAAATGCAATTCAGGCTTGTTCATGACTCAAAGTTTCTCAATCGCAAGGCCAAGGGCTTCCACCTCAGCGGCTTTTGCATTGGGTGCAATGACGGCGGTACATGCATTTCCCCTGGCAAGCCAGGTTTCACCGACACGACCCAGATCATTCAGTGATACCGCGAGCAAACGTTCCCGGAGACGCTTGCGCTGCTCGTGCGTACGACCATAAAGGGCATTGTGATAGGCCTGCCGTGCCTCCCCCGAGGGCGACAGCGGCTTGTCCATGTCGGAGATGATGCCCAGCACGGTTTCTTCCAGCTGACGTTGTTCGTGTGTTTCATTCAGCAACCAGTCAATGCTGGCATCGAAATCCTTCAGGGTGTCGGTCAGTCGCGGATCACGATAGGAGTAGAAGCGGAAGGCACAGGCATTACCATCGTAACCGGCACCACCGCCATAGGCGCCACCTTTCTCGCGAATGGCATTGTGCAGGAAACCATTGCGCAGGAAGCTGCCCAGCAGCATGAGCGCCGGCGCATCGGCATGCTCAACCGGCACGGCCGGATAAGCCCGGGCGCAGAATTGCACCTGGGTGTTGCACAGCCACGACACATTGCGCGCGGCAGGAGGTGCTGCAAATACAAACGTGCCCGTCTCGGGCCGCCAGTTGGCGCCCTGCCACGTGGCGGCAAGAGAGGACTCCAGTGCCAGCAGGCGATCCTGCTCCCCGATCAGCAGGAAACGCCGCTGTGACTGCAACACCTTGCGATGCAGGGCCTGCAAATCCGAAAGCAATTTCTGCAGGGCCTGATCATCGGCAAGAGCCGTATCCAGAGCCTTCATGCGGCGAATGCCGGGCAAGCCGGACACCCGATGATTGAATGCGGACACTGCGCTAAAGGCTGCCCCGGCAGTCTGCATGGCCAGACCATGCCCCTGCCCGGTAACGCTTGCCTCCCAGCGTGCCTTCATCTGTGCCACCAGCTCACGCACACGTGAGCCTTCATCAAAGCGCAGGCCTTCCAGCGTAACCTGCATCAGCTGATTGAAGTCGCCCGCCTTGTCAGCCAGCGCCTTGCCGGAAAATACCAGATGGCCAAGTCCCTTGTTGGCATCATGCAGATCCGTACGCATGGACAGACTCATGCGTAATCCACCAGACACCCGGGACTGCCACTGCTGCATGGCCATGTAATCGTTGTCACCTGCCCCCACTTCGCTCACCAGCGAGGTATAGAGCGGCAACAGCTCCTGTTCGGGCTCCGTGAATGACGGCAGATCAATAATGAGCTGTTCATAAACCAGACCATTGGTGCCCTGGCTGTAGATGGCAAGAGGAACATCCTGACCCGCCACCTGAATGCGTTTTTCCTGACCCTCGGCCACCAGAAAGTCAGCAGGAATATCCTCGCGGCCCACCAAGGGCAGAATTTCAGGATCATCCTTCTGCGACTGACGGGCATTCAATGCCGCCGTTTCCTGAAGAATTTTCTCGATAGACACGTCATCAAGCGAGGCACGGATTTTGGCCAATCGCGCCGCCTCGGCAGCGATGCGGCGCTCACTCAAGGCCGGTTCCGGGCGTAACGTCACGCGCACACGATGGTTGTTATCCAGCAACCAGCGCTGCACCAGTTCTTTCACAAAGCCGGGATCACGAATGGCAATGCGCAGATCAGCGAGTACGGCATTGATGTCCCACAGCGCCAGCGGATCGCCGTCATGCAATACCGCACCCAGACCATTGAGAATGAGCTGTAAACCATAGGGGTAGCTGTCCCCGCCTATTTCACGCTGATTCAGTTCCAGCTGATGCAGAACCGCCTCGACATCTTCTTCCGGCACCCCGTATTCGGCCACCTCACGCAGGACTGCCAGCACCCCCTCTTCAAACGCGGCGGCACGCTCCGGTTCGCTGCCTTCAATGCCACACATGAAACTGAGTTCGCGACCGGAATCATCCACACCACACAATGACGATGGTGCCTGCCCCAGCTCGGTGGTTTCCAGATAGTGGCGCAGTGGTGAGGCGGAGTTCTCCAGCAGCACACCCGACAGCAGTTCCGATTCAAATCGTTCGCGCAGATTGGCCGTTTGTCCCAGCAACCAGCCCATCACGATATGGGTCTTGGCGGACGAGCCTTCTTCATCCAGCGCATAGGCCTCTTCCACGCGGACCGGAGCGTGGTAGCGCTTTTCATCGCGCCCCCGAATCTGCTCAGGCAGTGCGGTGAATTCCTTCAGGGCCTGCTCGTGAATCTTTGCCTGCAACTCCACTGCCGGAATGTCGCCAAAGGTCATGAACACGGCATTGCTGGGGTGGTAATGCTCCTTGTAGAAGGCCACCAGATCGTCATAGCCCAGATCGGGAATGTGTTCTGGATCACCACCGGAGTTGTAGTGATACGTTGTCGACGGAAACAGATGCTTGTTCAGGGTTTCCCAGAGCACGGACTGCGATGTGCTCATCGCGCCCTTCATCTCGTTGAACACCACACCCTTGTAGACCAGTGGAGTGCTGGCATCATCCGGCTTTTCAAACTCGACACGTATGCCTTCCTGCGCAAAATCGAGCGGGTCCAGATTGGCAAAGAACACCGCATCCAGATACACGGAGAGGAGATTGTCGAAATCCTTGCGGTTCTGGCTGGCGAAGGGATAGGCGGTCCAGTCGCTGGAGGTGAAAGCGTTCATGAAGGTATTCAGTGAACGCCGGATCATCAGGAAAAAGGGGTCACGCACCGGGTACTTGCGGGAGCCGCACAGCGCCGTGTGCTCCAGGATATGTGCCACACCGGTCGAGTCCATGGGCATGGTACGCAGGGCCACCAGAAACACGTTCTCGGGGTTGTCGGCCGCCAGATGGTAGTGCACGGCCCCGGTGGTCTTGTGCCGATATTCGGCCACCACCAGATTCAGGGACGGAACAGGAACCGCACGGACCGGTTCAAAAGCGGCATGGGCAACAGGCAGGGATGTCACAGACACAGGAAACTCCGGGGGCTGGCAAAGGCAGCAGAATGCCCCGGATTATGCGGGAGCTGGCCGCCCCTGCCAAACCATAAAAAACCACTGATTCCAGAAGGTTTTATGGGTGACAAGACCGGCCATCCGTCAGTACCAGAAGCGGATACCGGCCACGCCCCTGGCATTACTGGTGGAGACCCCGCCCGCACGGGCGAAATCAGCGGTGTCACCATAGGTCCGTGACCACTCCATGCCCACATAAGGCGCCATCGTGCGGCGGATTTCGTAGCGCAGGCGCAGTCCGAGCTCCGTATCACTCAACCCGCTGCCTGTCCCGGATGCCGGATCATCCTTGCCATATGCATTAATCTCGAAAGAGGGTTGCAGGATCAGGCGATTGGTCAGGCGAGCCTCGTACTCCACCTCCAGCCGCAAGGCCGTGCGACCAGACTCCCCGACAAAGGCGGTGACGTCGGTTTCAAAAAAATACGGGGCCAGGCCCTTGATACCAATAACCGCCCAGGTGCGTGACGCCTGTTCGCCGCCATCCTGTCGCACGCCCAGAGTGGTATCCCACCACCGCGTCATGGCATGGCTCCACCACAGGCTGGTCTCAAGGAACTCCGACTGGCCATGGGCACGCTCACCGCTGCTTTCCAGCCAGAGGCGGTCGCTGTCTCCCCCCCAGCCGATACGGCCTTCCCATACCGCTGCGGTCTCGTCATCCGCACGCTGCGCCTCAAGTTTGTCTGCCTGCAGATACCAATAGCGGGAAGTGCCCATGTGATCCTGCATGTGCCTGCCGCCGATATCCGGGAAAGCAGCCGCGAGTTCAGCTGGTGTCGGTGCAGGCAGGTCGTGCTCTTCAAACACAGGGCCCGACGGAGCCACGACGGGCGCGACCACAGGCATTTCATGTCCGAAATGCCGGGAGTGATCCTCTGCTGCCAGTACAAGGCCGCTGCCGAGAACACCAAGTGTGAAAATGATTTTTTTCACGATCACACCTCCACCCGCACTTCACGGAACATGCCGCTACCCATGTGCATCAGCAGATGACAATGAAAGGCCCAGCGCCCCAGGGCATCCGCCCGCACCCTGAACGTCCGGCGTGTACCCGGCGGCATGGTGATGGTGTGTTTGCGCACCAGAAAATTGCCCTCTTCGTCTTCCAGATCACTCCACATGCCGTGCAGATGAATCGGGTGCTCCATCATGGTGTCGTTCACCAGCACCACCCGTACGCGCTCACCGTAGTTCAGCCTGATGGGGGGGGCATCTGCAAAGGAAATGCCATCAAATGACCAGACATAGCGCTCCATATGCCCGGTCAGGTGCAGTTCGATTTCTCGTGCCGGTTCCCGACCGTCAGGATCGTCAAAGGTGCTACGCAGATCGGCATAGGTCAGTACCTTGCGCCCGTTATCACGCAGGCCGATACCGGGATCATCCAGTCGCGCCATCGGCATCATGGTCTGCATGTCGACCATGGGGTTATTGCTTTCGCTGGCAGGATGGGACTGCATTTCCATGCCGGGCATATCATGATGCATCTGTTCATCATGCCCCATGTCCAGCATGGTCAGTTGCGGACGCTTGTCCAGCACAGGTATCGCTGCCTGCAAACCCCGGGCAACCGCCAGGGTGGCACGAGCGTATCCGCTACGATCCATGCTCTGTGCAAAAATCGTGCAGGCGTTATCCATTGGCTCAACAATCACATCCAGCGTTTCCGCGACGGCAATGCGGAATTCGTCTATGTCCACCGGATGCACCGGCTGGCCATCGGCGGCCACTACCGTCATTTTCAGACCGGGAATGCGCACATCGAAATAGGTCATGGCCGAGGCATTGATAAAGCGCAGCCTCACCTTCTCGCCAGCGCTGAACTCACCGGTCCAGTTGCCTGCTGGCGTGGTGCCGTTGACCAGATAGGTGTACGTTGCCGCAGACACATCAGCAAGATCCGTCGGGGTCATGCGCATCTCGCCCCAGGCCTTGCGGTCCGCCCAGGCAGCAGCAAATCCCTGTTTCTTTATATCACTGAGAAAATCACCAACGGTGCGCTGGTGATAGTTGTAATACGTGCCCTGCTTTTTCAGGTTTTCCAGAATGCGGTGTGGATTTTCATCACTCCAGTCGGACAGCACGATCACATGTTCCCGATCCACCCGAAAAGCTTCCGGCTCACGCGGCTCAATAACCAGCGCCCCGTACAGGCCAATCGCCTCCTGCATGCCAGAGTGGCTGTGATACCAGTAGGTACCGCTCTGCTTCAGTGGAAATTCATAAGTAAAGGTTTGACCGGGGGGAATGCCGTGAAAACTGAAACCCGGCACGCCATCCATGTTGGCGGGCAGCAGGATGCCATGCCAGTGAATGGAGGTGTCTTCCGTGAGGTGATTGGTGACGCGCAGCACCACAGTATCGCCTTCCCGAAAACGCAGTACCGGGGCCGGCAGGGAACGATTGACGGTCACCGCCTTGCGGGGGCGCCCGGTGAAATTCACCGTCTGTTCACCGATGACCAGATCAACAACCACTGGCCGATTTTTTTCCACGACATCCGGCTCGGGGACAACCGGAAACGCCTGCGATGATCGGGACCAGCCAACGGCCAGGGCAAGGCTGCCCAGCGCGACCCCTTCGACAAAACGTCGTCGGGAAACCGGTACCGGAGAGAAATCCGTTGGTTGCTCAGGCAATTGTTCGGAAACGGGAAGTTGATCCATGACAGGGGCTCAAGGTACTGAACTATCCTGCTATCCTACCGTTTTCCGGCAAGTGCGTTGGCCAGTACGCTGTACAGCAACTGTAGCCGGATCGGCTTGGTGATGAAGTCATTCATGCCGGCAGCCCGACAGCGTACCCGGTCTTCACTGCCCGCGTTGGCGGTCATGGCAATAATGCAGGTAGACGCCGTTGCAGGGTTGGCACGAATACGGCGGGTTGCCTCGAAACCATCCATGACGGGCATCTGGACATCCATCAAGACACAGTCACAGGCATGCTCAGCCAACCGGTCAATGGCTTCCTGACCATTACTGGCCACACTGACGATGACACCTGCATGCTCCAGCAGCTCTTTCGCCACCAGCTGGTTGACCGCATTGTCCTCCACCAGCAACACATGAGCGCCCCGGATAACATCAGAGCCAACCAACGCCGGCGCGGCAGGCAACTCGTCGCCCTCCGTCGGCAACGCCAGTGGCATGGTGAACCAGAAAGTACTGCCTCTGCCCTGTTGGCTCTCCACACCGATTTCACCACCGGTCATTTCAATCAGCTGCCTGCTGATGGCCAGACCCAGCCCCGTCCCTCCATATTTGCGCGTGGTGGAACTGTCTGCCTGCTCGAACAACCTGAACAAGCGACCAAGCTGCTCGTTGCTCATGCCAATACCGTTATCACGAACTTCAAAGCGCAACAGCAATCCTGCATAACCGGGTTCAATTATCTTTACAGCAACAACAATCTTTCCACTTTCACTGAACTTGATGGCATTGCTGACCAGATTTATCAGCACTTGCCCAAGCCGTAGCTGATCTCCCCGGACAGACTGAGCCAAAGCGGGGTCAACATCAAAAACAAGTTTCAGACCCTTTCTGGCGGCACTTTCACCCAACTGACTGGAAACACTGTCCAGCACATCTTCCAGGCGAAAGTCGCTGAAATCCAGCTCAAGCTTGCCAGCCTCAATGCGGGAAAAATCCAGAATATTATTAACGATCCCAAGCAAATGCTGTGCGGCCTGATCAACCTTGCCCACATAATCAAGCTGACGGGCATTCAGACGAGTCGTGAGCAACAAATGCACCAATCCGATAATGCTGTGCATCGGGGTGCGGATTTCATGGCTCATGTTGGATACAAATTCACTTTTGGCGCGACTTGCCGCCTCGGCCTGTTCCTTGGCGAGCATCAGTTCACTGGTACGTTTCTCAACCTGTGACTCAAGGCTGGCATTGAGAGAGAGCAGTTCACGCTTGGCATTGACACGCTCGATCGCAATGGCGGCCAGATGGGCGGCTTCGGTAATCGAATCGAGATCCGATTGCAGGGGCGCGTGAACGTCATGATGATAGATGGCAAACGTGCCCAGTACCTCACCGGTGCCGCTCATGATCGGCTCAGACCAACACGCACCCAGACCTGCCTGCGCGGCGAGTTCCTTGTAATCCGCCCAAAGCGGGTTGTTCCGGATATCCGACACAATGACCCGTTGGCCGGTATATGCAGCTGTTCCACAAGATCCCGCCGCCGGACCAATCGGCGCACCGTGAATGGCTTCATTGTAAAAGTCAGGCAGGCTTGGGGCAGCAGCTACCTGCACGTGCTGGCGGCTTTCGTCCAGCAGGAGAATGCTGCACATGGCTTGTGCATGCTGCTCCTCGACGCCATGTACAAGCACTTGTAATACATCCGACAAGGGCGCGTCCGAGGCGATCATCAACAAGGCTTTTGCCCGGGTTTTCTCACGGGCCTCAATCAATGCTCGTTCACTTACATCACGGATGAAACCTGCAAAGCAGGTCATGCCATCCATCACGACATCACTAAAGGAAATTTCAACCGGAAATTCATGGCCATCACGATGCAGACCTGCCGCTGAAACACTGCGCCAGTCAATTGTCCGGACCCCGCTTTTCACATAATGGTTCATCCCGTCATGATGACTTTTCCGAAGACGCTCAGGCTGCAGGATGGTAATACTCTGCCCCACGACGGCCTCAGGGGCATAGCCAAACACGGCAAGCACTGCAGGATTGGCGTATCTGATGCAGTTATTGGTGTCCAGCACGATCACAACATCACTGGCGGCCTCCCACAAGGCACGAAAGCTTGCCTCACTGGCCGGCAAGGGCCCGCTTACTGCGCCCACGTCCACTGCTCCCCCTGAAACCTGATCAGCGCGACCATGGCCTCCCTGTCGACTCATGCGACCCCCTTTGTGTGACCTGACATCAGGCACACCTCCACCCGGCACACATAATGTCCTGAACCAACACCATAGCAGCAAAGTCGCTGGCTGACGCAGATCAAGCCGTGTCCGTACCCGAAACCTCAATCCTTGAAATTAGCATGCCCTGACCTAAGCTCTTTACCACTGGTGCCCGTCATGGCGCCGTTTGAACATGTAGCTGAGCCTGTATGCATATGTAAAAGGAGTGCCACCATGAACTCGTTAACGCCACGCAGCGGACTCTTTGATGAATTGTTCAGGGACTTTGGTCCCGGCTTTGCCGTTCGCCCCTTGCATGGCAGCCCGCTACCCTCTCCGGAAAAGATCAAACTTGATATCAGTGAAAGCGATAACGCCTACACGGTCACAGCCGAAATCCCGGGCGTTGCCAAGGAAGATATTCATGTTGCCGTAGAAGGCACTACCGTTACCCTGCGTGCCGAAGTCAAACAGCACGACCGTCAGGAGAAAGAAAACGCCATGCACAGCGAACGCTACTATGGCGCCATTTCCCGCTCGTTCCAGCTGCCCGTCGAGATTGATGAATCCCAGTCCAGCGCAAAAAGTGACAATGGTGTACTGACATTGACGCTTGCCAAGAAAAAACCGAACAACAGCTCCCGTCGTCTGACGGTCGAATAATCCCAGGCGACTCCACACCTCTGGACAAGAACCCGCCATCTTGTCCAGAGACTTCCCAATGGTTGGCAAAACCCCTCTGCTGCATCACCATCAGGGCACTGCAAGGAGCCCTGCATGACGCATCACTACCCGACCCTCTTCGACACTCCGGTTGATCGCAACGGCACAGACAGCCTCAAATGGTCAAAATATGCCGGCCGCCGGTCCGCCACCGGAGAGGCCATCATTCCCATGTGGGTGGCCGACATGGATTTTGCGGCGCCTCCCGAAGTCATCACCGCCCTGCAAGATCGGGTGGCCCACGGCGTATTTGGCTATGGCCACACCACACCGGAGTTCCTTGGCGCACTGACCTCCGCCATGCAGCGCGATTACGGCTGGTCCATCAGGCCAGACTGGATTGTCCCGCTCGCCGGCCTGGTCTCCGGTCTTAATATCGCCGCCCGAAGCATTGGCGAGCCTGGTGATGCCATTGTCACCAGCACCCCGGTTTATCCGGCCCTGTTCACCTCGGCTGCCCACATGGCGCGTGAATGCATTTGCGTACCACTGGACGAGACACATCACTGGTCCTGGGACATGGCTGCTGTCGAGGCCGCGCACACCTCCCGCACCAAAGGACTGATGCTGTGTCATCCCCACAATCCCATTGGCCGCGTGTGGAGCGAGACAGAGCTCAAGGGCATTGCCGCTTATGCGGAAAAGCATGACCTGGTGGTGGTCAGCGACGAGATCCATTGCGATCTGATACTGGAGCCCGGCCTCAGGCATCGCCCGTTTGCCATGCTCTCCCCGGACATCGCCAACCGCACCATCACCGTGATGGCCCCCTCCAAGACCTACAACATTCCAGGCCTCGGTATTGCCTTTGCCATCATCCCGAATGACTCCCTGCGCCGGCGCTTTCAAGCGGCCATGGCCGGCATTACCCCGCACCCGAACATCCTGGGGGTGGTAGCCACTACCGCCGCCTATCAGCAGGGTCTGCCCTGGCGCACTGCATTGCTGGATTACCTCAGGAGCAACCGTGACCTGGTGATGGCTCTGGATGGCGTAAACGGGCTCAAGGTCATCAAGCCGGAAGCAACCTATCTGGCGTGGATTGATTGCCGCGCGACCGGAATTGACCAGCCCCAGGCATTCTTCGAGAGCGCTGGCGTCGGCCTGTCCGATGGCAACGACTTCGGGAGAAAGGGATTCGTGCGACTTAACTTTGGCTGTGCCCGTGCCACCCTGAAAACGGCGCTGGCTCGTATGGTGGCCGCGCTTGGCGGGGACAATCCAGCACACCAGGGCACGCCCTGATCCGGCTCCGGACAACTGCTGATACAAAGACCCCTCGCACAGGCGTTTCCGGCATGTTAAAAAACGCCCCTCAAGGAGAGACCTCATGAAGACTGTCGCAGATATTCTCAGATCAAAGGCAAATTCGCAGATCTACACCATCTGGCCCTCGGCAACCGTGCTGGAGGCGCTGACCCTGATGGCCGACAAGGGTATCGGTGCGCTGGTCGTGATGGAGAACGACTCGGTTGCGGGCATACTCAGTGAGCGCGACTACGCCCGCAAGATTGCCCTGATGGAGCGGTC
Source organism: uncultured Moraxellaceae bacterium (assembly GCA_964347985.1). Taxonomy (GTDB): domain Bacteria; phylum Pseudomonadota; class Gammaproteobacteria; order Pseudomonadales; family Moraxellaceae; genus UBA2031. The sequence goes on along the minus strand of CAYGBB010000004.1, from coordinate 381 downwards.
TTCCTACACCACCGAGGTCAGCGAAATCATGACCAGCAATGTCATGACAGTCACCCCGGGACAGACCATTGAATTCTGCATGGAGCTGATGACAGAAAGACGCCTGCGGCATCTGCCGGTTCTGGAAAATGACAAGCTGATCGGACTGATCTCGATTGGTGACCTGGTCAAGGACATCATTTCCGATCAGCAATCGATGATCCGCCAGCTTGAACAATACATTCGTGGCGAGTAATCACCTGCGCCCCTGACAAGCTGCCCTGTATGAAGCCAGAAGACCTGCAACGACTGGTCACCCTTGAAATGCCTTATGGCAAATACAAGGGTCGCCTGATCGCCGACCTGCCTGGTCACTATCTGGCGTGGTTCGCCCGCGAGGGT
>CAYGBB010000003.1:0-23961 GCA_964347985.1 uncultured Moraxellaceae bacterium | reverse complement strand
GGCGACCCCGCATCCGCATTGCTGGAGGTGCTGGATCCGGAGCAGAACAGCACGTTCAACGATCACTATCTGGAGGTGGACTATGACCTGTCAGAGGTGATGTTCATCTGTACGGCCAACTCCATGAATATCCCGGCACCATTGATGGATCGTATGGAGGTCATCCGGCTGCCCGGATACACCGAAGACGAGAAGATCAATATTGCCCGCCAGTACCTGGTGCCGCGCCAGATTGAGGGTGCCGGCCTCAAGGCGGGAGAGGTGGCGATCAGTGATGAAGCCATTCGTGACCTGATTCGTTACTACACACGTGAGGCCGGCGTACGTAATCTTGAGCGTGAGATTGCCAAGGTCTGCCGCAAGGTAGTGAAGGAGGCGGTACTTGGCGGCGGGAAGATAAAGGTCGTTGTTACGTCAGAAAAGCTTGAGGATTATTCCGGTGTCCGCAAGTTCAACTACGGCAAGGCTGAGGAAAAGGATCAGGTGGGTCAGGTCACCGGCCTGGCCTGGACTCAGGTAGGCGGTGAGCTGTTGACGATTGAGGCAGTCGCTGTACCGGGCAAGGGCCGCCATAGCAAGACCGGTTCGTTGGGCGATGTAATGCAGGAATCCATCAGTGCAGCCCTGACGGTTGTGCGGTCACGATCGCGTGCGCTGGGTATTCCGGTCGATTTTCATGAAAATAATGATATTCATATACACATTCCTGAAGGGGCTACTCCCAAGGATGGTCCGAGCGCCGGTATTGGCATGTGCACCGCAATTGTGTCGGTTCTGACCGGAATTCCGGTCCGTGCTGATGTAGCAATGACAGGGGAAATCACCCTGCGCGGGCAGGTGTTACCAATTGGGGGGCTCAAGGAAAAGTTGCTGGCAGCTCATCGTGGCGGCATCAAGACGGTCATCATCCCGGAGGAAAATGCACGTGATCTCAAGGAGATACCAGAGAATATCAAACAAGACCTCACGATCCGCACCGTGAAATGGATTGACGAGGTTCTGGCCATTGCACTGACCCGGATGCCGACTCCCTTGCCCGAGGTGCCTGCGACGGAGCTGGTGGTTAAAAAAGACGAAGAGGATGCTGAGGATCGTCGCAGCCATCACTAACCGGGATGGTCTTCGGATAAATCAGGAATCTGTTCACAAAAAACGCCCGAAAAGCCGGCGTATCAAGCGACACGCCGGCTTGACCCTCTCGGGGGCGGTTGTTATAAATGCTCCTCATTTTGCGGCGTCTCTTTTGTCAGCCGCGCTTTGATTCAGTTTTCTACGATAAATGGATCCGATAACAAGGGGATTGACGTGAATAAATCCGAACTCATTGATGCCATCGCAGCCACCGCCGATATCACCAAGGCTGATGCTGGACGTGCGCTGGACGCTGCTGTTGAAGCTATCACTAATGCACTCAAGGCTGGCGATCAGGTTACCCTGGTGGGCTTCGGCACTTTCCTCGTGAAAGATCGTGCTGCACGTACAGGCCGCAATCCGCAGACCGGCAAGGAAATCCAGATTGCTGCGTCCAAGGTTCCCGGTTTCAAGGCAGGCAAAGGCCTGAAAGACGCCGTAAACTGATTGGCCGGGTGCATGCGGCACGGCAACATGACGGCTGTGATGCACCAGAAACACCAGCGCGCCCTTGCCGGCGCGCTTTTTTTTGTAATGGTTAGTGCTTCATGAGGAATCCAGATGGAAGGCTTTCGTAACCTGGTTAAAGGGTGGCTCGGCAAGGCATTGCTGGTGCTTTTGATCGTGCCCTTTGCCATAGTTGGAGTGGAGTCCTATTTCTCCAGCGGTGCCCGGCCCGTAGCAGCTGAGGTCAATGGTGAAAAGATTTACCAGGCCGATCTGGACCAGCAAGTGGAGCGTCAGCGCCAGCAGATGATGGGCCAGATGGCCGAGAAGGGTGGAAACCCTGCCGATATAGATGTACCGAAGCTGCGCAAGCAGGTACTGGATGGCATGGTCAATCGTGTGTTGCTGACCCAGGCATCGAAGAAAGCAGGCTACCTGATTGCCGATGAGACGGTGTTCAAGCTGATCCGTGAAGTGCCTGCCTTTCAGGAAGATGGCAAGTTTAGTCAGTCTCGGTATGCGCAAATGCTTCAGCAGATTGGTGAAAGTCCTTCCACCTATCCTGCCAAAGCGAAGCAGGAACTGGCTTATTCGATGATGATTGCCGGTGTTGGGCAGAGCGGACTTGTGACGAGCGCAGAACTTGAGCGCCTGGCATCCCTGGATGCCCAAAAGCGCGATATTCATTTCACCGTCGTACCGGCTGCACGCTTTCTTGCCCAGGTCAGCGTGACGGATGACGACATCAAAAAGTACTACGAGTCCAATGGCAAGCGTTTCACCACGGAAGAGATGGTGGCGCTGGACTATATCAGCCTGAAGCGGGATGACCTCCTGGCCCAGACAGTGACTGAAGAGGAGTTGCAGAGCCGCTATCAGGACAAGGTCAAGGATGCAGCCGCCAACGAGCAGCGCCAGGCTCAGCACATCCTCATCACGGTTGATGAAAAGACCAAAGATGCAGATGTTCTTGAAAGGATGAAGATCATTGAGAAGCGTCTGAAGTCAGGTGAAGACTTCGGCAAGCTGGCCAGGGAGTTCTCGCAGGATACGGGGTCGGTGGCCAATGGCGGTGATCTCGGCTTCGCGGGCCGTGGCATGTTTGATCCTGCTTTCGAGAAGGCACTGTTCAGCCTCAAGGAAGGCGAGACTTCTGCTCCGGTAAAATCCCAGTATGGCTACCATTTGATCAAGTTAAACAAGATTCAGCGCACAGAGGCAGCGAGTTTCGCTTCCCTGCGCAGCCAGCTTGAGCAAGAGGCCAGGCTGGCAAAGGCTGAAGAGCAGTTTGCAGATCAGGTTGAAAAGCTGGATGCCGCTGTTTATGAAGCTGCCGATCTCAAGGAGCCGGCCACGTCTTTCAATCGTCCGGTTGTGGCGACCGGTTTGTTTGTTCGCAAAGGCGGTGAGGGTATAGCCGCAGAGCGCAAGGTGATTGATGCGGCATTCTCGGACGACTTGCTCAAGGACGGCAAGAACTCACAGGCGATACGCCTGAATGATGGCAGTACCGTCTGGGTAAGGGTGCGCGAGCATCAGCCAGCCAAGCTGCGTCCTCTTGCCGAATTGTCTGTGGCCATCAGGAATCAGCTGACCATAGAGAAGGCCCGTGACAAGGCCAAGGCTGTAGCTGACGAAATGGCGAGCGCCCTCAATGGTGGTGCCTCCCTGGCGGACGTTGCGGCTAAGCAGGACTTGTCCTGGGTTGACTTGCCTGCCGCAGATCGTCGTACCCAGGTGCCAGCTCCCGAGGTTCTGCGCGTAGCCTTCCGGCTGACTCGCCCGGCTGCCGGCAAGGTGACTGCCGACAGCTTCTCCATGGGCATGGGTTATGCTCTGGTGGCAGTGAGCAAGGTGATTGAAGGCCCGGTGACAATGAGTGACATGCTGGGGCAAATGCGTACCATGCTCGCCGAAAGCCGTAGTCAGCAGGAGTTCCAGGACTATGTCCGCTTCCTGCGTGAAGATGGCAAGGTAGTCATCTATCTCAAGGATGATGGCAAGGTCGAAGACTGATTCGCTCTTCCAGCCCATAAAAAAGACCCGCCGGAGCGGGTCTTTTTTATGGGCATCAATTCAGGTCTGGTCCGGGAATGCCGGGGTTCAGATCTTGTCCAGTGCAGGCATGGCAACGGTATTGAAGCCGCCATCCACATAGAGAATTTCTCCGCTGATGCCGGAGGCCAGATCTGAACACAGGAAGGCTGCCGCATTGCCGACTTCTTCGATGGTCACATTGCGGCGGATAGGTGTGGCCGCCTCGTTGTAGCTAAGCATTTTCCGGAAGTCCTTGATGCCACTGGCCGCCAGTGTGCGAATAGGGCCGGCAGAGAGGCCATTCACGCGGATCCCATCCGGGCCCAGGCTGGAGGCCAGGTAGCGCACATTGGCCTCCAGGGAGGCCTTGGCGAGGCCCATGACGTTGTAGTTCGGCACCACACGTTCAGAGCCTTGGTAGGTCAACGTCAGCAGGGAACCGTTACGGCCTTCCATCAGCTTCTTGCCAGCCTTGGCCAGTGCACCAAAGCTGTACGAGCTGATGTCGTGGGCAATCCTGAAGCCTTCACGGGTAGTGACGTCCACATAGTTGCCTTCGAGCTCATGGCCAGGGGCATAGCCGACGGAGTGCACGATAACGTCCAGGCCATCCCAGTGCTTGCCCAGGTCAGTGAAGACGGCATCAATCTGCTCATCCAGGGCGACATCGCAAGGAAAGGTGAGGGTCGAGCCAAAGCTCTGGGCAAACTCTTCCACCCGGCCTTTGAGCTTGTCGTTCTGATAGGTGAATGCCAGTTCGGCACCTTCACGATGCATGGCCAGTGCGATGCCATAGGCAATCGACAGTTTGCTGGCAAGGCCTACGATCAGTACACGTTTGCCGGTCATGAATCCCATGAAGCTTCTCCCTTGATTATCCGGCGCTGGAGTCGCCAGCCCGCGAGTTCGCCAGTATAGGAATCCCTTGTGACAGTGGCGATGGAAACCACAAGGGCTTTGCAACGCTTTGTATCAGTCGCGTACTCCGCTCACCCATTCACAAAGGCGGCAGCGAGCAGGGCGCGGGTGTAGTCATGTTCAGGTGCTGCGAACAGTTCACTGGCATCACGACACTCCAGCATGTGGCCATCACGCAGCACCATGACTCGATGTGCCAGGGCTTTTACTACCTTTAGGTCGTGGCTGATGAACAGGCAGGCAAAGCCGAACTCGGCCTGAAGATGAAGCAGGAGTTCGACAATCTGTTTCTGCACAGTGCGATCCAGCGCGGAAGTGGGTTCATCCAGTACGATGAGCTTTGGCTTCAGAACCAGTGCGCGAGCAATGGCAATGCGCTGCCGCTGCCCGCCGGAGAACTCGTGGGGATAGCGATGTCGAGTCTCCGGGTCCAGCTGGACCGCTTGCAGGGCTGCAATGACTTCCGCTTCCCGCACAGCTGGAGCCATTCCCTGTACTTCAAGGCCCTCTCCGACAATGTCGAGAATGCTCATGCGCGGGCTCAAGCTGCCATACGGGTCCTGGAAAACGATTTGCAGGTGCCGACGTAAAGGGCGCATGGCTTTCTGTGTCAGCGGCAAAAGATCCTGTCCCATGAACACGGCGCTGCCCGTTGCCGGCAAGAGACGGAGTACAGCCAGTGCCAAAGTGGTTTTGCCAGAGCCGGACTCACCCACAATGCCCAGTGTTTCCTTTTCCTGCAGGGTAAAGCTGATGTCATCCACTGCCTTGATGTAGTCACGGACTCGTGAAAAAAAACCGGTATGACGGGGAAACCAGACTCTCAGGTTTTGTACATCAAGCAAGGTGGCGACATTTGCAGGAACGGGGGACGGTTGCCCTTCCGGCTCGGCGGCCAGCAGCATTTTTGAATAGGCGTGCTGCGGCGCCGTGAAAAGACTTTCCGTACTGGCGACCTCGACAATTTCACCCTGTTGCATCACCGCAACACGTTGTGCAAACCGGCGGACAAGCGTCAGGTCATGTGAAATCAGTAATACGGCCAAGCCAAGTTTCTTCTGGAGCTCGCGCAACAGGTTCAGTATCTGTTCTTGCAGGGTGACATCCAGAGCTGTTGTCGGCTCGTCGGCAATCAGCAGCTCAGGGTCGTTGGCAAGGGCCATGGCGATCATTACGCGCTGTCGCTGCCCCCCGGAAAGTTCATGCGGGTAGGATGCAAGCCGCCTTTCCGGTTCAGGAATCCCGACCAGCTGCAGCAATTCAAGCGTACGTTCACGCGCGGCTGTGCGTGATAAGCCCTGATGTAAGGACAAGGTCTCGCTAATCTGTTTTTCCACCGAGTGCAGTGGGTTCAGCGAGGTCATCGGCTCCTGAAAAATCATGCCGACCTTATGGCCCCGGAGCTGACGCAGACGCGCTTCCGGTGCAAGGGTAATGTCTTCCCCCTTGAACAGGATTTTACCTTCGATATGCGCATGACCGGGCAATAAACGCATGATGGCGTGTGCCGTCAGGGATTTACCTGAGCCGGATTCGCCGACCAGTGCCAGCATTTCACCTGGCTCAATGCTCAGGCTGGCCGATCTGACCGGCGTGCTGGTGGTCTCGCCCTGTGTAAAGCGGATGGACAGGTTCTGGATTTCAATTACCGGCGTCATGTCAGATCTGCTTGCGTGGGTCGAAGGCATCACGGGCGGCTTCCCCGATGAAAACCAGCAGGGTGAGCAACACTGACAGGGTGACAAAGGCAGACATGCCAAGCCAGGGCGACGTCAGGTTGTTCTTGCCCTGGGCCACCAGCTCACCCAGTGAGGCTGAGCCAGGTGGCAAACCAAAGCCCAGAAAATCGAGGGAGGTCAGAACACCAATGGCGCCGGTAAAAATGAAGGGCAGAAAGGTGAGGGTGGAGACCATCGCATTGGGTAACATGTGACGGAACATGATACGGCCATCACTCATGCCCAGTGCCCTCGCAGCGCGTACATATTCCAGATTGCGGGCGCGGAGAAACTCGGCACGTACCAGGCCGGTCAGTTCGGTCCAGCTGAACAGCAGCATGATGCCCAATAGCCACCAGAAGCTCGGCTCCACCACACTGGACAGGATGATGAGCATGAAAAGAACCGGAAGCCCGGACCAGACTTCGATAAAGCGCTGACCCGCCAGATCCACCCAGCCGCCATAAAACCCCTGTAGTGCGCCGGCAATAATGCCGATCACTGAACTGGTCACGGTGAGTACCAGCGCAAACAGCACCGATACCCTGAATCCATAAATCACACGGGCGAGAACATCCCGCCCCTGGTCATCTGTGCCCAGCCAGTTATCAGCAGAAGGTGGGGCTGGCGCAGGTACCACCAGATCATAATTGATGGTCTGGAAACTGAAACGGACAGGCGGCCATAACATCCAGCCTTCTTTGTTGATCAGTTCGCTCACGAAAGGATCACGATAATTCGTCGTGGAGGCAAAGCTTCCGCCAAAAACAGTTTCTGGATACTGCTTGAGCACCGGCACGTACAGATCGCCACGAAACTGAACCAGAAGCGGTTTGTCATTGGCGAGTATTTCAGCAAACAGGCTGAGACCGAACAGAATCAGGAATAGCCACAATGACCAGTAGCCGCGTCGGTGAGCCTTGAAGTTTTCCCAGCGTCGCTGGTTGAGAGGGGAGAGTGTCATTTTATCCCCTGCTCGCAAAGTCGATACGTGGATCGACCATGGTGTACACCACGTCGCTCAGGATCTTCAGCAGCAGTCCGACCAGCGTGAAAATCCAGAGCGTACCGAAAATCACCGGGTAATCACGATTCAGTACAGCTTCAAAGCTGAGCAACCCCAGGCCATCCAGATTAAAGATCACCTCGATCAGCAGGGCGCCGGTGAAAAAAACACCAATCAGGGTGGCGGGCAACCCGGCAATCACGATCAGCATGGCATTGCGAAAGACGTGACCATATAACACCTGGTGCTCAGTCAGTCCTTTGGCGCGTGCGGTCATGACGTACTGTTTGCTGATCTCGTCGAGAAAGGAGTTCTTGGTCAGTATGGTCAGGGTGGCAAAGCCGCCAATGGTCATGCAAATCGTCGGCAGGATCATGTGCCTGGCATAGTCGAGTGCTTTTCCGCCTGCAGACAGGGTGTCGAAGTGCTCGGAGGTCAGTCCCTGCATCGGGAACCATTGCCAGTAACTGCCTCCGGCAAAGAGGATGATAAGCAGAATGGCAAACAGAAACCCGGGGATGGCATAGCCCACAATAATTGCCGAGCTGGTCCACAGGTCAAAGTGGCTGCCATTGTGAAGCGCCTTGCGAATTCCCAGGGGAATGGAGATCAGGTAGATGAGTAGTGTGCTCCACAGCCCGATGGAGAGGGAGACGGGCATTTTCTCCTTGATCAGACCTATTACCGTTTCGTCACGAAAGAAGCTGTTGCCAAAATCGAATCGGGCGTAGTTTTTCAGCATTAGCCACAAACGTTCGGCTGGCGGCTTGTCAAACCCGTATTGTTTTTCGATATCGGCAATCAGCTCTTCAGGCAGTCCTTGTGCCCCTCGGTAACCGGTTCCTGATGAAGATGCTGCGCTCACCTCACTACCGCTGCCACTACCCATGCGCGATGCCGCAGATCCATCAAGGCCCTGAAGCCGGGCAATGGTGCGTTCCACCGGACCGCCCGGCGCAGCCTGAATGATCAGGAAATTGATAAGGAGGATGCCGAGCAAGGTCGGCACTATCAGCAGCAGACGTCTGACCAGATACGTACTCATTCAACAACACTCATGGCTGGCGTTTGCCTTGGGAAGCGCGAATGCGTGCCTGTTTTTGCGGATTTATCCACCAGGTATCAAATCCGGTGCCGTATTTTGGAGAGACTGCCGGGCGCTCCAGGAAGTCCCAGTACGCCATGCGGTATTTGTTTACATGAAATTGTGGGATGACGTAATGATTGGCCAGCAGGACACGATCAAGTGCGCGGGTCGCAGTGATGAGCTCAGCTCGGCTGGGGGCCGCCACAATTCGTGTCACCAGAGCATCCACGGCCGGGTTTTTGATGCCGATCAGATTCCTGCTTCCTGGAATATCGGCAGACTTGCTGCTCCAGAAGTCCTGCTGCTCATTACCGGGCGATTGTGATTGCGGAAAGGTGGCAACGGTCATGTCGTAATCAAAACGGCGTATACGTTCAACATACTGTGAGACATCGACCATGCGGATTTTCATGTCCACACCGAGACGAGCCAGATTCTGGCGGAAGGGCTGCACAATGCGTTCAAATTCTGGCTGGGCAAGAAGGATCTCGAAGCTGAGAGTCTGATTCTGTTTGTTGACCAGTTTACCATCGCGCATGGACCAGCCTGCACTGGCCAGCAGTTGTTGTGCTTTCAGTAAATTGGCGCGGGCATTGCCGCTGCCATCGGTGCGAGGGGGGGGCATGAACGGGCCAAATACAGAGGCGGGCAGCTGATTGCGGAAGGGGGCAAGCAGAGCGACCTCGGCTTTCGAGGGAACACCTTGTGCCGCCAGTTCCGAGTTGGAGAAGAAGCTGCCAGTACGCACATAGGCCATGTTAAACAGGGTGCGGTTGCTCCATTCGAAATCAAATGCATAGCCCAGCGCCTCACGAACCCGGATGTCCTGGAAGACTGGTTTACGCAGGTTGAACGCAAAGCCCTGCATGCCGCTGGAGTTCTGGTGCGCCTGTTCAATACGCTTCACCAGTCCCTGCTTTACTGCCGGAAAGCTATATTCAGTTGCCCAGGTCTTGGCACGGTTTTCTGCGCGAAAATCGTATTGGCCGGCCTTGAAGCCCTCGAAGGCCACGGTGCTGTCCCGATAATAGACGGAGATGATGGTATTGAAGTTGTCGCGGCCGCGGTTCACCGGCAGATCTTTTCCCCAGTAGTTCGGGTTGCGACTGAATATAACACTGCGACCGGGATCAACCTTGCTGATGACATAAGGACCACTACCCACTGGAATGTCCAGTGACGTGGCATTGAAGGCTCGGGTCGACCAATAGTGCTTGGGCAGAATTGGCAGTTCGCCAACAATGAGCGGCAGCTCACGGTTGTTTGCAGTTCTAAAGCTGAACTTCACCCGGCCTGTATCAAGTGCCTCGACTTTTACAATGTCGGAAAAATAGGCTTTATAGGACGGGTCGCCATCCTTGCGGATAGTGTCGAACGTGAAAACGACATCTTCGGCGGTCACCGGCTTGCCATCAGAGAAGCGAGCGGCCGGATTCAGGTGGTAGATAATCCAGGATGCATCGGCGGTATCGCGCTCGATTTTCTGAGCCAGCAGGCCATATCGGCTGAACGGTTCATCCTGAGAGGCAATCGTCAACGAGTCATATATACGTGAGATGTCCTCTGCGGGAACGCCCTTGTTGATAAAGGGGTTCAAGCTATCAAACGTACCCAGACTGTACAGGCGAATATCGCCACCCTTGGGGGCGGAGGGGTTCACGTAGGCAAAGGCCTTGAAGCTGGCGGGGTACCTGGGCTGGCCATGCAAACTGATGGCATGGCTGATTTCCACTGCCGCCTGGCTGGCAGCACTGGCAAGTGAGAGCAGCACGATACTAAGTGGACGCAGGACACGACGCATGAAAAAGGTCCTTGTTGTTGGTTTTATCCTTGGACCAGATTGTGCAGGATTATGAAAACGGAGGGAATGGAAGAACAACGGCGCCAAAGGGCGCCGTTGTGTAGAGTTCGTTACAGGCTGCCTTGCCGGTTATAGCCGCTCGATGCTACGTAAATCACCAGATCTTGGCCCGGGCGAATATTTCGTGAGGCCCCGTTCCAGTTCTTGATCTGTTTCACTGATACGTTGTAACGCTTGCCTATGGAGAAAAGGGTGTCGCCCTTGCGAACTTCGTAGCTGATGCGCTTCGCCTTGCCCTTGCTGCCTGAGCGGCTGGCAACCCGGCTGGAGCGATCGCTTTTGCTTGCAGCCTTGATGCTAAGGCGCTGACCAAGGCGCAGGTGGCTTTTGGTTTTCAGGCCATTCAGACGGGCCAACTGCTTCGCCGTGATGCCATGCTTGCGGGCAACAGATGACAGGGTGTCACCACGACGAACCTTGTAATACCTGACGGCCACCGTTGAGCTGGCCGCCTTGCGTTTGCCAAACAGTTGCTCCCGGACCTGATCGTAAGCTTCGCTACCGCCACGAGCATGAGCCACAACCAGCATGCCCCCAACAGCAACACGGTTGGATTTCAGCTTGTTCATGCGTTTGAGTTCAGCCGGGCTGAGGCCAAAACGCTTGGCAATCTTGAACAGGTTATCGCCCCGCTTGACGCGGTAGTGCTCCACCAGCACTTGTTCAGGCGCAGGCAAGCTCGCGATTTGTTGCTCAAAATCTACAGGCAATGAAGCAGGAACCAGCAGTCGGTGAGGGCCTTCAGGGTCGGTAGCCCATCGGCTGAAGCCAGGATTGAGCTGTAACAGCTCTTTCAGGGAGATGCCGGCCAGGCTGGCGGCGGCGGTCAGGTCAACCTGACCAGAGGTCTCTACGGCACGGAAGTGAGGTTGATCCGCCACCGGAACCAGGTTCAGACCATGGCTTTCAGGCGAATTGATAACCTGTGCCACTGCAAGGAATCGCGGCACGTAGGACATGGTTTCCGAAGGCAGTCGCAAAGACCAGAAGTCAGCAGGCAAACCATTGGCAATATTACGGTTGATGGCTCGCTGTACAGCACCCGGGCCGGCATTGTAGGCGGCTAGTGCCAGCTCCCAGCTCCCGAACTTGTTGTAGAGCTGCGTCAGGAAGTCGTAGGCAGCACGAGTGGACTCCACAACATCCCGGCGCCCGTCAAACCAGCCGTTCTGTTTGAGACCAAAAATCTTGCCGGTGCCAGGAATGAACTGCCACATGCCGGAAGCGCTGGCGTGGGAATTGGCAAACGGGTCGTAGGAGCTTTCGATAATGGGCAGCAGGGCCAGCTCGGTGGGCAGGCCACGTTGCTGCGCTTCGGACACGGTGTAATGCAGATAACGTGATGCGCGCACGGCAACACGGTCAAGGTGTGCCTGGTGTTGGGTATACCAGTTGCGCTGGGCAGCAATACGTTCGTTGTCTTGTGATAGATCGAGTTTGAATCCTGCACGGGTTCTGTCCCAGAGGTTTCCGGCTTCTGCCAGGTCTTCAGGATTGAGTATTTCCAGGGCAAGATCCTCTTCATCCGCTGGAGATTCCTCTTCGGATGGGAGAATGGTGACTACTTCTTCTTCGGCAAGGTCAGAGGCAGCAACGTCTGAAGCGCCTTCAGATAATGAATCAATCGCCACGAGTGGATCAGTTGTATCCACTGATGGGCTGATCGATGCATCGGCAAGTGCAGTTGCAGGGGCCGGCGATGCTGAGGGCTTTGCGTCGCGGCTTCCGAAAATGGTTTTAAGCCAGCCGGCCTGTGCGGGCGCTGCCGGGGCCAGTACAAGACACAGGGCAAGTAACGGCCGAATGACGAGGCCTTGCCGAAGGTGTCTGTATGCTGAAAGGGTCAATTGCATGCCTGTAGCTACCATAAAGAATCAATATCAACTCGATTCTAGGGAGGGCCTCCATGTCAGACAAGGATAAATCCTTTCGTTTAATGTCGATTTCGTAACAAAACCCGGCGTTTTCCCTGCAGATGACTGGATAGTCATGTTATCTGAAGTGATCTTTCCACTCCCTGAGTGCGGTAAATGTGGCTTCGTTCGGGGCGAGCGGGTGGCCTGCCTGCAAACTGGTAGCGGCGACGACCTCTGGTATGGCACAGCGTAGAAAGGGGTTGTAGCGACGCTCCTGTGCCAGGGAAACAGGCAGGCTGGGTTGATCACGGTTGCGTAACTCCTCTACGGCCCGCAGGCGTTCGACTACAGCAGGATTCCCTGGCTCCACTGCCATGGCGAAGCGCAGATTGGCCAGGGTGTATTCATGAGTACAACAAATCAGGGTGCTATCCGGCAGCGTTGCGAGCGACTGCAATGAGGCGTGCATCTGTGCGGCAGTTCCCTCAAACAGGCGGCCGCAGCCAGCGCTGAACAGGGTGTCACCGGGAAAGAGCAGGTCACTGGCAGGTAAATGCCACGCAATATGAGCCCTGGTATGACCTGGCACAGCCATGACCACTGCCTGGCCAAAGTCCCCCAGATCAATTCTTTCCCCTCCCTTGAGTATCCTGTCCAGACCATCAATGTCTTCGTCGGGGCCCAGAGTCGTAGCGGTATGCCTGTTTTTGAGGGTGTGCAGTCCGCCGATGTGATCGGCATGGTGGTGGGTGACCAGGATGTAGTCCAGTGTCAGCTGGTTATGCTGAAGCCAGTTCTCGACCACGCTGGCATCGCCGGGATCAACGACCAGCGCATGCCCTTCGCAGGACAGGCACCATATATAGTTGTCATTAAAAGCGGGCAGTGCGGTCAGGATGGGGCGCATAGGGGCGTGACAGTCTGAAAATAGGCTTCAATAATAGAGCGATGTCTACAGGAACTCGATGATGGAATTTCCCCGTCTGTTTAAAAGTGAATCGGGTGATGATCTTCAGCCAGACTTTCGCGACTGGTACCGCTCTGAGCTGGGCCAGTATCTGCTGGCGGCTGAGGATGAGCTGATTGCCCGCATCCTTCCAGACCTGTTTGGCTACCATGCCTTGCAGGTCGGACAGGTTGTGGAGCGCAATTTGCTGGCAGGAAGCCGTATCCGGCATCGATGCGTAGTGGATGTGGCATTGCCAACCGTGGAGGGATTGTCGCCCTTGCGTGCACAGCCTGAGCAGTTGCCCTTTGCCAATCAGAGTCTGGATCTGGTCCTCATCCATCATGGGCTTGATGGGGCCGCCAGTCCTCATGCGGTCTTGCGAGAGGCGTCCAGGGTGCTGATTCCCGAAGGGCACCTGCTACTGCTGGGGTTTAATCCCTGGAGTCTCTGGGGGTTGTGGCGCCTGTTCCGGCTTCCATGGGCCACCGTGCCCTGGTTGCACCGTCCCATGAGCCCGCAGCGGCTGGCGGACTGGCTGGCGTTGCTGGATTTCGAGGTGGTGGGTCTGGAGAGTGCCTGTTTCGTTCCCCCCCTGACTCATGCCACCATACGCCGCCGCTTTTCCTGGCTGGAGGTCCTCGGTCGTCGATACTGGAGTCAGGGAGGTGCGGCCTATGTCCTGCTGGCCCGAAAACGGGTTTCCTGCATTACCCCAGTCGAAACCCGAATGAAACGGTTATACCAGGCTCCTGCGCCGGTGCTCGCCACCGAGGCAAGGGCACGTCGCCAAATTCCGGATGATGAATGAACGAGCACGTTGAGATCTACAGTGATGGGGCTTGTCGCGGCAATCCCGGCCCGGGAGGCTGGGGCGCTTTGCTGCGCAAGGAAGGTCATGAAAAGCGTTTGTGTGGGGCTGAGCCGCAAACGACCAACAACCGCATGGAGTTAATGGGGGCCATAGAAGGCTTGCGAGCCCTCAAGCGCCCTTGTAGCGTGACAGTCTGGACGGATTCGGAGTATGTCAAAAAGGGCATGACTGAATGGCTGGAGGGCTGGAAAGCACGTGGCTGGAAAACCTCGTCAAGAACCCCTGTGAAAAATGCTGATCTTTGGCAGATGCTTGAAAGCGAAGCGGCCCGACATGCAGTTGACTGGCGCTGGATCAAGGGTCATGCCGGTCATGAAGGAAACGAGATTGCCGATCAACTGGCCAACCAGGCTATTGATACCTTGCTGGGAAAATAACAACGCATGCGACAGATCATTCTGGATACAGAAACCACGGGTATTGATCCGAGTCATGGGCATCGGCTGATCGAGATCGGTTGCCTTGAGCTGGTGAACCGGCGGCTGACAGGGAAAAGCTTTCATTACTACTTTAATCCCGAACGGGAGGTGGAAGCTGAAGCGATGGCGGTTCATGGTTTGACCAATGAATTTCTGGCGGACAAACCCCTGTTTGCCCGGCATGTGGATGAGTTTCTGGATTTTGTGAAGGGTGCTGAGCTGATCATTCACAACGCCCCCTTTGACGTCGGCTTTATCAATCATGAAATGATGCGGCTCAATCGTGGGCTAGGTGTAATTACGGACTATTGCTCAGTACTTGATACCTTGCTGATGGCGCGGGCACGCCACCCGGGCCAGAAGAACAATCTGGATGCGCTGGCTCGGCGCTATGGGGCAGACCAGCGCGACCGGACGTATCACGGTGCCTTGCTCGATTCGGAGATTCTTGCAGATATTTACCTGGCCATGACGGGTGGGCAGGTTGGCCTGGCGCTAGGGGGCGATGATTCCCAGCAGGATGGTCGTCGTCAGGAGGGGCCTCGCCGTCTTCCGGAGGGGCGACGCCCACTGCCAGTAATCAGGGCGACAGAGGCAGAAATGATGCGTCATGAGTCCAAGCTGGTAGCCCTCGACAAGGCCGCAGGCGGCAACTGTCTTTGGCGCAGTATTGATACCAGAACCCAGGTGTAGGGTCAGTGTGTGATGCAGAGCACTGTATTTCGGTGCTTTCACACTTAACTTGTCTATTGTTCTCAATGGCTTAGCGCGGAAAATTGACGGTATCTCTGAGTCGTGCCACAGTTCACTCGTGATACAGGATTCGGCCCGTTTAACCGGGCCGTGAGGTTGCCGGCTCAGGCCCTCCCAACAAGAAGACAGCGCAGGAAAGCTCCCATGTTTTTTACCCATAACATTGCGTCTCTCAACCTGGTCAAGGCCGAGGTTGATGCAACCCTGTCGCAGATCGAGACTCATGTCGGTACCTATGTGGAGGAGCGCGAAAATACAGCGGTCCTTTCTTCCTGTGTCGAAGAAATGGATCAGGTTCATGGGGCCTTGCGCCTCATCGAGCTGCCTGGCGCAGTTGAGCTGGCTTCTGCACTCAGCCAACTGATGCGTCAGGTGCAGGCCAACGGTGTGGATGCTTCCGATGCCACGTTTGCGGCACTGGGTCAGGGCATCATGCTGTTGGGCAGGTATCTGGACTACGCACAGATTCGGGAAGGTGTCTGGCCTCAGATGCTGTTGCCCGTCATCAATCAGGTACGTACTGCGGTAGGACAGTCGCCGTTGCCGGAAGGTTATTTCCTTTCAATAAAGGCGCTTCCGCCGGCTCCAGCGGTCACAAAGCTGGAAGTGACTCCTGCGCAACTCAATGCTCTCGTGCGACGCCTGCGAATGATGTACCAGACGGCGTTGATCGCCGTCATTCGCGACCAGGCCGATGTACCCCATCTGCGCATGATGATTCGCGCCTGTGAGCGTGCCCAGCAGGTTTGCGGGCAACGTACTTCGGCCATACTGTGGTGGGTTGGTGCTGCCATGATCG
Source organism: uncultured Moraxellaceae bacterium (assembly GCA_964347985.1). GTDB lineage: Bacteria > Pseudomonadota > Gammaproteobacteria > Pseudomonadales > Moraxellaceae > UBA2031. Next base: position 8,109 of record CAYGBB010000003.1, on the reverse strand, counting down.
AGTCGCTGCAGAATGGAGTGGCGATCAATGCGGCACGCAAGACGCTGCTGGGGCAGCTGGATCGGCAGTTAAAGGCTCTTGCCCAGAACGATGGTAGTGGTACGCCGGATCGTCGGTTGCTCAGTGATTGTCTGTATGTGGTTGGCCTTTCTGAAGAGGGCAAGCATGTAACCGCGGTTCGCAAGGCATTCAGTCTCGACTCCACTTCACTCACAGAGGCAGGCATTGCTGCTGAATATGAGCTTATGTGCGGCCCTGGCGGCTCCGTGATCAAGACGGTGGCGGCCGTGCTCAATGATGAGCTGGCCCAGGTCAAGGAAAGCCTCGACATGATGGCGCGAGGCTCGCGCAATGATACTGACAGTTATAATGCCATGGCGGACAGCCTTACCCGAACCTCCCAGACGCTGGTCATGCTGGGGCTGCTTGATGCCAGTCACCACCTTCGCGAGCAGGCCGATGCCGTGCGCACCTGGTCGGCAGAGCCTGATACAGAATCGCTTCATTCACTGGTTGATGGCTTGCTTGAGGTCGAAAACGCCGTTGCCGGTCTGGTCAAACAAGTGACTCCGGGTGCAGATACTTCTGTTAGCAACAGCCGGATTTCCATGCATCAGCTGGATGAAGCAAAGGCATTGCTGGTTGCGGAGTCGCGCTCCGGGCTTTCACTGGCCAAGCGTGCGGTGAGTTCTTATCTGGAGTCCAATCGCGATCAACTGCATCTGGCCAATGTGCCTTCTACCCTGCAATCCGTTGCCGGCGGCTTGTCTTTTCTGATGATCGAGCGTGGCGCCGAGATCCTTCGTTCCTGTGCCCGTTTTATTGACACCCGGATGATCGGTACAGACACACAGCCAGGCATGGCTGATCTGGAAACCCTGGCTGATGCCATTTCAAGTGTGGATTACTATCTTGAAAGCCTTGAGGCCAACAAGCCAATTGGTGCGAGCATTCTGGAGATCGCAGAAGAAAGTGTTGCCGAGTTGGGCTTCCCTGTAACGAAAACACAGGCGGCCTGACCGTTTCCTGGTTTGAACCGGATTTATCAAGAGGTTTGTAAATGTCTTTTGTCCCTGCCGTCGCCGCTCCTGATGACTTGCGCGGTGATCGCGTCTGGCTGGTTTTCAAGGGACATCATGTTCTGGTCAGTGATGATCCATCTGCGTCTTTTTTCCCTGAACTGAAAGATGCAGGATGGCTGGGTCTGCCAGAGATCAGCCGGCATTTTATCGGTCATTACAGCCCCGATCAGGTCGATAGCAAGGGTGTATTTGCCATTGCCGTAGCCGATGATTCAGTGGCACCAGACGGATATCACTTCGATGATCTGCGCCGTGTACTCGGCCAGGTCAGCGATGAGCAATTCGGCATGGCGGGCAGGGCGCTCCAGATCCTTGAGTGGGATCGCTTCCACCGTTTCTGCGGCCGCTGTGGAACCCCAACAACGTTTCACCCCCGTGGCGAACGGTCCAGGGTTTGCCCGTCCTGCGCTGCCAGTTATTACCCTCGCATCAATCCTTGCGTTATCGTTCTTGTAACGCGTGGCGAGGAGCTGCTGCTGGCACGCGCCCAGCGCTTCAATCGCCCCATGTACAGCACGTTGGCGGGATTTATTGAAGCAGGAGAAACTGCAGAAGAAACCCTGGTTCGGGAAGTCATGGAGGAAGTGGGTGTGCAGGTGCGGAATGTCCGTTACTTTGCCAGCCAGTCCTGGCCGTTTCCCGGTAATCTCATGCTCGGATTTCATGCCGACTATGCAGGTGGGGATATTGTGGTGCAGGAAGAGGAAATTGCCGATGCGCAGTTTTTCCATTATACCGAGTTGCCCCAGATTCCGCCGGCAGGCAGCATTGCTTACGCCCTGATTCAGGATTTTGTCGCGAACATGCGCGACAAATGATCTTTTGATTTTTTAAGTTATCCGGAGTGTCCAGTGATTGATCTGTTGTTGCAGTACGGACTTTTTCTTGCCAAGGCCGCGACTGTGGTCATTGCTGCCCTGATTGTCATTGTGGCTATCAGTAATATCGGTCAGCGTCGGCGCCCTTCGGATGAGGGGGATATTGATGTTTCCTACCTGAATGATCGTCTTGAAGAGTACGGTGATGTGCTGCGCGAAGCAGTGCTCGACAAGCATGCCCTTAAGTCATATTTCAAACACGAAAAGCAGGCCGGAAAGAAGAAAGACAAAGAGCAGAAAGTCAAAAGCGAAAAACATGACCAGACTCGAAAGGCACGAGTCTATGTCATCAATTTTCATGGTGATATCAGGGCCTCGGCAGTGGAGTCACTGCGCCGGGAAATTACTGCCATTTTGACTCTCGCTGATGCTGAGCATGACGAAATAGTAGTCAATCTGGAGAGCCCCGGCGGCATGGTGCACAGTTATGGCCTGGCAGCATCCCAGCTGTCTCGTATCCGTCAGCATAAACTGCCGTTGACTATTTGTGTCGACAAGGTGGCGGCAAGCGGTGGCTATATGATGGCGTGCATCGGGAACAGGATTCTGGCGGCACCTTTCGCCGTTGTGGGGTCAATCGGCGTGGTGGCCCAAATGCCAAATATTCATCGACTGTTGAAGAAGCATGACATTGATGTCGAACTGCATACGGCCGGTGAGTACAAGCGTACGCTGACGGTAATCGGCGAAAATACCGAAGCAGGGCGTCAGAAGTTTCGTGAAGAGCTTGAAGATACACATGCCCTGTTCAAGGAGTTTGTCCATGAACAACGTCCGTCCCTTGATATGTCCAGGGTGGCAACAGGCGAACACTGGTATGGACAACGGGCTCTCGCGCTTGGCTTGATTGATGAGCTGAAAACCAGTGACGAGTATCTCGTCGAACGTGCTCAAGAAGCAGATGTGTACGTGGTTCGTTATGTACAGAAGCACAAGCTGATGAGCCGACTCGGGTTGGCGGCGGAAGGCAGTATTGACCGGCTGGCCTTGCGCTGGTGGGATCGTCTTCAGCAGCAGAGGCCGTGGGGCTGACTGACTGCAGGGCATCAAAACTGCTCTGAACAAAGACATGAACCCGGACTGTTCGCGGCCTTGGCCGCGAATGTTTCATCAGGGCTTCAGGTTCCAGACAATGCGATATTCACGGCAATAATCACTCCCACAATCATGATGAGAGTGAATATCACGCCTGCAATGATGAAGGGCACCGGGTCGCTGCTACTGAAATCACGCTTGCGGTTTTCGTTTGTCTGAACTCCGAGCCAGGCACGAAAAACGCTGACAATCACCTGCCAGGTGGTGACCTGGGTGGGTTTGTTGTCATCCTGCTGATGTTGCTCAGTCATGTTTTACTCGCTCTAAAATCAGTTTTCCGGCTCGTAGCCGAGATTGGGTGAAAGCCATTTTTCGGCGGTACGACGGTCCCAGCCCTTGCGCTTCGCGTAATCAAGCACCTGATCCTGCTCTATCTTGCCGACATTGAAGTAGCAGCTCTCGGGATGCGAAAAATACCAGCCGCTGACAGCGGCCGTAGGGTACATGGCAAAGTGTTCAGTCAGGTGGATGCCGGTATTTGCTGTCGCATCCAGCAGCTTGAAGAGCGTAGTCTTTTCCGAGTGGTCCGGGCACGACGGGTAGCCGGGGGCAGGGCGGATACCAGTGTACTTCTCGCGGATCAACGCATCATTATCCAGTGCTTCATCAGGGGCATAGCCCCAGAACTCGCGACGGACGCGCAGATGCAGGTGTTCGGCAAACGCCTCTGCCAGCCTGTCAGCCAGTGACTTCACGAGAATCGCGTTGTAGTCATCCCCTAGTGCTTCAAACTCTTTTGCAAATTCGTCACAGCCATCACCGGCGGTCACGGCAAAACCGCCAATATAATCTTTCAAACCACTGTCAGCGGGTGCAATAAAGTCAGCCAGCGAGTAATTCGGTTTGCCACTGACCTTGTCACTTTGTTGGCGCAAGTGATGCAGCGTCGCCAGAGTTTCTGTCCTGCTTTCATCCGCATACACGGTGGTGTCATCTGCGCCGGTATGTGCAGCGGGCCACAGGCCGATCACGGCATGCGCTTTCAGGCGTTTTTCAGTCACGATGCGCTTTAGCAGCGTTTGTGCATCGTCAAACAGATTGCGGGCAGCTTCACCCACTACCTCATCCTTGAAGATGGCCGGGTATTTGCCCGACAGAGACCAGGACACGAAGAAGGGCGTCCAGTCGATGGTGTCAATCAGCTTGTCCAGCGGATAGTCCCGCAATACGGTAATGCCCGTCTTGAGCGGCACCGGCGGCGTATAGGTTGACCAGTCTGCCTTGAAGCCCATGCTGATGGCCTGCTCGTAGCTCAGGCGATCAGCTTTTGGCTTGCGATTGGCATGGCGGATACGAACCTCCTCGTATTCCTGCTTGCGCTCTGCCACGAAGGCAGTCTTGAGATCCTTGCTCAGCAGGGAAGTGGCCACGCCGACCGCACGCGAGGCATCCGTCACGTAAATCACGGCATCATTCTTGTACTGCGGCTCCACCTTGACCGCTGTATGTGCCTTGGATGTAGTGGCACCGCCGATCAACAGGGGGACATGAAAGTCCTGCCGTTGCATTTCGCGCGCCACATGCACCATTTCATCCAGTGACGGGGTGATCAGGCCAGAGAGCCCGATAATGTCGACTTTCTCTCTTTTGGCTGTTTCAAGAATCCTGTCTGCAGGCACCATCACGCCCATATCCACAATGTCATACCCGTTGCAGCTCAGCACCACACCCACAATATTCTTGCCAATGTCATGCACGTCGCCCTTTACCGTGGCCAGCAGAATCTTGCCCTTGCTCTCGATAACGCCATTCTTTTCGGCTTCGATATAAGGAATCAGGTAGGCCACGGCCTGTTTCATCACGCGGGCAGACTTCACCACCTGTGGCAGGAACATCTTGCCCGCACCAAACAGGTCTCCCACCACATTCATGCCGGCCATTAACTGGCCTTCAATAACGTGGATCGGTTTTTCAGCCTGCTGGCGGGCCTCTTCGGTATCCACCTCAATGAATGCCGTGATGCCTTTGACCAGCGCATATTCAATGCGTTTGGCCACCGGAAGTGAGCGCCACTCCAGTGTTTCTTCTGCTTTCTTTGAACCATCGCCTTTGAACTGGTCAGCAATCTCGAGCAAACGTTCCGTACCATCGGCGCGACGATTGAGGACGACGTCCTCCACCCGTTCTTTGAGCTCAGCGGGAAGATCATCGTAAATTGCCAGCTGGCCCGCGTTCACAATACCCATGCTGAGGCCATTGCGAATGGCGTGATAGAGGAAAGCGGAGTGAATGGCTTCGCGTACCGGCTCGTTGCCACGAAAAGAGAACGAGACATTGGAAACACCACCTGAGCTCAGCGCATGAGGCAGGTGGTCACGAATGTAGGCACAGGCATTGATGAAGTCGACGGCATAGTTGTTGTGCTCTTCAATGCCGGTGGCGACAGCAAATATGTTGGCATCAAAGATGATGTCTTCAGCAGGGAAGCCAACCTTGTTGACCAGTACATCATAGGAGCGCTTGCAGATTTCCGACTTGCGCTGGAAAGTGTCGGCCTGGCCATTTTCGTCAAACGCCATTACGACGATGGCGGCGCCATAGCGCATGCACAACTTGGCCCGGGCAATGAACTCTTCTTCTCCTTCCTTGAGGGAGATGGAGTTAACCACCGGCTTGCCTTGTGAGCACTTGAGGCCGGCCTCGATGATTTCCCATTTCGAAGAATCGATCATCAGCGGCACACGGGAAATGTCCGGCTCCGAGGCAATCAGTTTAAGGAACGTCACCATGGCTGCCTGCGAATCCAGCATGCCTTCGTCCATGTTGATGTCGATGACCTGAGCACCGCTTTCCACCTGCTGGCGGGCCACATCCAGTGCTTCGGTAAAGTTCTCTTCCTTGATGAGGCGGCGGAACTTGGCCGAGCCGGTGACATTGGTACGTTCGCCCACATTTACAAACAGCGATTCACGCGTGATGTTGAACGGTTCCAGCCCTGAGAGGCGGCAGGCGGGCTCGATGACCGGAATTTCACGGCGCGGGTATTTGGCGACCGTCTCTGAAATTGCCTTGATGTGCTCTGGCGTGGTGCCGCAGCAACCGCCAACAATATTCAGAAATCCGGAGGCCGCAAACTCATCAATGATCACTGCCATTTCGTCGGCAGTTTCGTCGTACTCACCAAACGCATTCGGCAGGCCGGCATTGGGGTGGGCACTGACAAACGTATCTGCCTTACGGGAAAGCTCTTCAACATACTGGCGGAGTTCGGTGGCCCCCAGTGCGCAGTTGAAACCGATGCTGATCGGTTTGGCATGCCGTACCGAATTCCAGAACGCTTCCGCCGTCTGCCCGGACAGAGTGCGGCCCGAGGCATCCGTAATGGTGCCCGAGATCATGATGGGCAGCTCAACGCCGCTCTTCAGGAAGTACTCCTGCACGGCAAAAATCGCAGCCTTGGCATTCAGGGTATCGAAAACAGTTTCGATGAGAATGATGTCGGCACCGCCCTCTACCAGACCGGCAGTTGCTTCGTAGTAGTTCTCGACCAGTGCCTCGAACGTGACATTGCGGAAAGCCGGGTTGTTCACATCAGGAGAGATGGAGCAGGTGCGCGAGGTTGGGCCCAGCACCCCGGCCACAAAGCGGGGGCGATCCGGCGTTTTGGCTGTCCAGGCGTCGGCCACTTCACGGGCGATGCGGGCAGCCTCACGGTTCAGTTCGTGGACCAGAGCCTCCATGCCATAATCGGCTTGGGACACCCTGGTCGAGTTGAAGGAGTTGGTCTCCAGCAGATCCGCGCCAGCTGCACAGTAGGCATCATGGATGCCGCGGATGATCCCGGGCTGCGTCAGTACCAGCAGGTCATTGTTGCCTTTCACATCCTGGTGCCAGTCCGCAAAACGCTCCCCACGATAGGCGGCTTCCTCCAGCTTGTGGCGCTGGATCATGGTGCCCATGGCGCCATCGATGATCAGGATACGGCGGTCGAGCTGGGTACGGAGCTGGGCAGTACGTTCGGCGTGAGTCATGGGTTTCGGCAGGCAACTGGGGGCAAAAAAAGTCGCCAAATTCTACCAGAGAATGTCGGCAACCCGTCGGGAATGGGTATAATGTTACCATACCCGACTAAAACGCTAGGAATTATCTCCCCATGGCTGATAGTGCTGATCTCAAGATCACCGTTACCGAAGGTGCCCAGGGTTATCTGCGTGACCTGCTCTCCAAGCAGGACTCTGACGGCATCGGCATCCGTATTTTTGTGGAAAACCCGGGCACCCCACGTGCCGAGTGTTGTATGGCGTACTGCACCAAGGGTGAAGAGCAGGCCGACGATGTACGCATAGACTTCGAGGGCTTTCCCGCCTACATCGAAGGCAAGAGCGTGTCCTATCTGGAAGACGCGGTCATTGACTACAACAAGGACCGCTTTGGCGGCCAGCTCACCTTCAAGGCGCCAAAATCGAAGGTGCCCAGTCTGGGTGCGGATGCCAGCCTGGAAGAGCGCATCAACTTCGTGTTGTTCAACGAGGTCAACCCTGGTCTGGCCTCCCACAATGGCAATGTCAGCCTGCTGGAAGTCTTCGATGACGAAGAGCATGGCCTGACTGCCGTTCTCAAGTTTGGTGGTGGTTGCCAGGGCTGTTCAGCCGTGGACATGACACTCAAGCAGGGTGTGGAAACCACACTCAAGGCACAGATTCCCGAGCTGCAGCGGGTGATGGATTCTACCGATCATTCCCAGCGCGAGAACGCCTACTACAAGTAAGTCGTTCTGGTAGCCCGTGTTCTGGACCCATAAAAAATCCCGCCATGTAGCGGGATTTTTTATGGGTGTGGTGCATCGCTGCAGCGCGTCAGAACTTAAACGCGTCAGTACTTTAGCGGGCCAGGCGCTTGCGGCTTGGCAGTATGCCCTTCAGCTGGTCACGCATCTTGCGCACGGCCTCTTCAGTCGTGGCCCAGTCAATGCAGCCATCGGTCACAGATTTGCCATATTCCAGCTTGGACAGGTCCTTCGGAATGTCCTGACGGCCAAACTTCAGGTGGGACTCGATCATCATGCCGATGATGGATTCGTTGCCATCCACGATCTGCTGGCTGACGTTTTCCAT
>CAYGBB010000002.1:0-30291 GCA_964347985.1 uncultured Moraxellaceae bacterium | reverse complement strand
GCCTTTGGTGCTGCCACCATCGGTCACAATGACATCAGCCCGTAATGCCGGCTTGATAGCCTGCAACACTGCTTCAGTGGACTGTACCGGCATCGCCAGAAAAACCAGGTCCGCTCCGCGCACAGCATCTGCCGGATCAGCGAAAGCGGCATCCACAACGCCAATCGATTCGGCCAGCGCACAGGTTTTCTGGCTGCGTGCAGAGCCCGTAATGCGACGAACCAAGCCCTGCTCCCGCAGTGCTCGCGCAAAACTGGAGCCAATCAGGCCAAGGCCAATCACTGCCACCGTATCGAACATGGGGGATGACATGATTACAGCACCGCTTTCAGTGCAGCCAGAAAACGGGAATTTTCGGCGGATGTTCCGATGGTAACGCGCAGATATTCAGGCATACCGTAATTGGTCACGGGGCGCACGATGACTCCCTGCCGCAACAAGGCATCATAAACAGGCAGCCCGGCCCGCTTCAGGTGCACGCACAGGAAATTGCCTCGGGAAGGAATGACGGAAAGGCCTAGCGCCTGCACCCCTTCGGTCAGTTGCTGCATGCCGGCGGCATTCAGGGCTCGTGAACGTGACACAAAGTCCTGATCGCGCAAGGCGGCCACCGCCGCACGCAATGCCAGTGCATTTACATTGAATGGCTGACGCACGCGATTCAGCACATTGGTGATGTCCGGATGTGCAAATGCATACCCCACACGCAAACCGGCCAGGCCATAGGCCTTGGAAAAGGTCCGGCTCACAATCACATTCGGGTAGCGGGACAGATAGCTCATGCCATCCGGAAAATCGGAAGCATCAACATATTCGCCATAAGCCTCATCCAGAACGACGAGTACATTTTCAGAAACTTCCTTGAAAAAGGCATCAAGCTCGTCTTTTTCAACCCAGGTGCCGGTTGGATTATTCGGATTGGCGATAAAAATGACACGAGTTTTTGCAGTGACGGCTTTTGCCATCGCAGCAAGGTCGTGCCCCCAGTTTCTGGCGGGCACAGTAATGCCGGTGGCACCCACTGCCTGCACAACCAATGGATAGACGGCAAAGGAATGCTGGGCGTAAATAGCCTCATCGCCCGGCTGCAGAAAGGCTCGGCCGACCAGCTCCAGAATGTCGTTGGAGCCATTACCAAGCGTGATTTCCGGAATCGGGCGCTGGTAAAAATCTGAGAGCGCCCGTTTCAGCACGAAACCATTGCCATCCGGATACAGCGCCAGCTCGGAAAGACCGGAATCTATCGCCGTTAATACGTGCGGAGAGCAGCCAAGCGGGTTTTCATTACTGGCCAGCTTTATGATGTCGCTGATGCCCAGTTCCCGTTCCAGCTCTTCAATGGGCTTCCCTGGCTGATAGGGTGATATTTTTTGTACGCCCGGGGTGGCAAGGGCAATAAAATCACAGGCCATGATCGGCTCCACGCAAGCCTTGATGGCTTGAGAATCAGAAATCAAAGGACTGCCTTGGGATAAGAACCCAGCAGTTTCATGTCACGAACTCGTGGCTCGAGTTCCGCCAGGGCTTCCTTGACCAGGGCATCATCCACATGACCTTCAAAATCGATAAAGAAAACATAGGACCACGCATCCGTCTGCGATGGCCGGCTTTCGATACGGGTCAGATTGATGCCACGGCGCTTGAATGGTTCCAATATGTCATAAAGGGCACCTGACTGGTTTTTCTGCATCGACACGATCATGGATGTCTTGTCATCGCCAGACCGCGGCACCGCCTCATTACCAATAATCAGGAAACGTGTCGAGTTCTTCGGATTATCCTCGATGCACTCATTAAGCTTTATCAGGCCATAAAGCTCTGCAGCCGTTTCACCGGCAATTGCTGCTGAGTGCCACTCACCCTTGATGCGCCGTGCAGCCTCTGCATTGCTGGAAACAGCAACGCGCTCTGCCTTTGGGTAATGGGCGTCCAGCCACTTGCGGCACTGCGCCAGTGACTGCTGATGCGAATAGATGCGAGAAATCGCTTCTTGCTGGGTGCTTTCACTTACCAGGAAATGATGGTGAATGCGTAACTGGACCTCGCCAATGATATGCACTGTCGACGTCATGAACGAGTCAGCCGTGTGGGTGACCACGCCTTCGGTGCTGTTCTCCACAGGCACCACGCCGTAATTGACAGCGCCCGCCTCTACTTCACGGAAAACCTCATCAATGGTTGACAATGGCACAGTCGAAACAGAGTGCCCAAAATGCTTGAGGGCGGCTGTTTGCGTGAACGTGCCATTGGGGCCGAGAAAGGCAATCCGCATCGGGTGCTCAAGCGCAAGGCATGCCGACATGATTTCGCGGAACAGGCGCGCCATTTCCTCGGGATGCAAAGGACCCTGATTACGGGCCATCACCTTCTGCAACACCTGGGCTTCACGCTCGGGCCGATAGAAAACCGTTGCTGTCGGGTCCTCGGCCTTCTTGACCTCGGCCACATGCTGGGCACAACGAGCACGCTCGGAGATAAGCGTCTGGATTTGCGTATCCAGTGCATCAATCTTCTGGCGAATATCGTCGAGCGTCAGTTTATCGCTCATGTTTCTTATATCTCTGATTATTCCTGACTGTCGCTGAAAGCTTCACACTTCAGGGCACTTCAGGCGCAATCCGGGGATTGCGCACGGCGAAGCAATCTCAACCCAGGCGGGCCTGGAATTCCTTCATGAAGTCGATCAGCGCATCCACTCCCTCTTCCGGTACGGCGTTGTAGAGACTGGCACGCATGCCGCCAACGGAGCGATGGCCGGCCAGATTCAGCAGGCCCCGGTCCTCGGCATCTTTCAGGAAGATTTTCTCGAGAGAGGCATCCGCCAGCACGAACGGTACGTTCATGATGGAGCGATAGGTACGGATCACCGGATTGCCATAGAAACCACCACTGTTGTCGATGGCCTCGTACAGCTTGGACGCCTTGCGATGATTGACTTCAGCAATAGCCTTGAGGCCACCATGATGTTTCAACCACTTGAACACGAGGCCCGCCAGATACCAGCTGAAGGTTGGCGGTGTGTTGTACATGGAGCCGTTATCAGCCGCCACCTTGTAATCCAGCATGGTCGGTGTCCCAGGAAGCACATCCCCGATCAGGTCTTCACGCACGATCACCACAACAATACCGGCCGGGCCGATATTCTTTTGTGCGCCGGCGTAAATCAGACCGAACTTCGATACATCCAGTGGTTCAGAGAGAATGCTGGAAGAGAAATCGGCCACCAGAGGCACGTCCACCTCAGGAATGTAATTGAACTGCACACCATGAATGGTTTCGTTTGGTGTGTAGTGCAGATAGGCAGCCTTGGAGTTCAGGTTCCACGTATCAAATGCCGGCACGCCACGAAACTTGTTGTGCTCGTCACTGGCGACCACATTAACGTCGCAATAACGCCTTGCTTCGGCAATTGCCTTGGCCGACCACATGCCGGTATTCACATAATCAGCCGAGCTGTGCCCACGCAACAGATTCATCGGAATCTGGGCAAACTGCAGCGAAGCACCACCCTGCAGGAACAGCACCTTGTAGTTGGCAGGAATGTTCAGGAGGTCACGAAGATCCTTCTCGGCCTCTTCTGCAATCGCCACATAATCATTCGAACGATGACTCATTTCCATTACGGACATGCCCTTGCCTTTCCAGCTCAGCATGTCTTTCTGGGCTTCGCTCAGGACAGCCTGTGGCAGGGCAGCAGGACCGGCACAAAAATTGTAGGCGCGTGTCATTTCAGTCATTCCTTCTGAGCGTTGATCAATCATTCAGCTTCTGGCGCGGTGTCGATTTCACCTTCGCCAGCGTCCTCAAAACTTTCGTCATCGCCGCCCACATCCACCAGGCGAACCACCCCAACCAGATGCTCATCCGCGGCAAGCTTGATCAGCGTCACGCCTTGCGTGTTACGGGACAGCACTGACACCTCATCCACCCGGGTACGAACCAGTGTGCCCTGATCAGAAATCAGCATGAGCTCATCGCCATCGTTAACCTGCACGGCACCAACGAGAGAGCCATTGCGCTCGCTGGTCTGGATGGCAATAACGCCCTGCCCGCCACGTCCACGACGCGGGAACTCAACCAGCCCCGTACGCTTGCCATAGCCATTCTCCGATGCAGTCAGGATTTGCGCTCCTGCCTCGGGAATGATCATGGAGATCAGGTGCTGACCTTCAGGCAGACGCATACCACGGACACCGCGGGCAGTACGTCCCATCGTACGGACATGCTTTTCCTTGAAACGGATCACCTTGCCGCCATCGGAGAACAGCATGACTTCGCAGGCACCATTGGTGACGGCGGCGGCAATCAGCGTATCACCTTCATCCAGACGCAGGGCAATAAGGCCGTTACTGCGCGGACGACTGAACTGCACCAGCGGTGTTTTCTTCACAGTACCAGAGGCAGTCGCCATGAAAATGTAGGCGCCCGTCGGCTCATCATGGCTGTCGTCAGCATCATCAATGTCAACGACGTCGCCTTCATCAACCTCTGGCAGAACGTCAGCAACGATGTCATCAAGCTCCTCGTCATCTTCCGTCGACTGATCGGCGAGTGCAGCAAGATCTACCGGCAACAGGGCGGTGACACGTTCGCCCTCTGCCAATGGCAGGACGTTCACAATCGGCTTGCCCTTGGAACCACGGCCACCCGAGGGCAGTTCGTAGGCCTTGAGCCAGAAGACTTTGCCATTGCTGGTGAAACACAGCACCGTATCGTGCGTGCTGGCAACCAGCAGGTGTTCAATGTAGTCATCGTCCTTCATGGCGGTGGCAGATTTGCCACGGCCGCCACGACGCTGGGCACGATAGTCGGCAAGCGGCTGCGTCTTGGCATAGCCCGCATGGGAAATCGTGAGCACCACCTGCTCTTCAGTGATGAGATCTTCCAGAGTCAAGTCCAGACGGGAAGCAATGATCTCGGTGCGGCGCTTGTCGCCGTACTGGTCACGAATCGACGTCAGCTCATCACGGATGACCGTCAGCAGGCGTTCCGGATCCGCAAGAATCAATGCCAGTTCCTTGATCTTTTCCAGCAAGTCCTGGTACTCGGCCAGCAGCTTGTCCTGCTCCAGACCGGTCAGACGATTCAGGCGCAAATCAAGAATGGCCTGTGCCTGCTCCGAAGAGAGAACATATTTGCCGTTAACAAAACCGAACTGCTCCGGAAGCGCATCCGGACGGCAGGCATTGGCATCCCCTGCCCGCTCCAGCATGGCGACCACGGCACCTGGCTCCCACGACGTGAGCATCAGGCGGTCTTTTGCTTCGGAAGGACTTGGCGAGGTCTTGATCAGCTCGATCACCGGATCAATGTTCGCCAGTGCCACGGCGAGACCTTCAAGGATGTGGCCACGTTCACGTGCCTTGCGCAGCTCGTACACGGTGCGACGGGTGACCACTTCGCGACGATGGCGTACAAACGCCTCGATCATGTCCTTGAGGTTCAGCAGCTTGGGCTGGCCATCAGCCAATGCCACCATGTTGATACCGAAGACACTCTGCAACTGCGTCTGTGCGAACAGGTTGTTCACCACCACTTCGGCTACTTCACCGCGCTTCAACTCGATAACTATGCGCATGCCGTCCTTGTCGGACTCGTCACGCAGCTCGGAAATACCTTCCAGCTTTTTCTCTTTCACCAGCTCGGCAATCTTTTCGATCACGCGGGCCTTGTTCAGCTGATAGGGAATTTCCGTGAAAATAATGGTCTGGCGACCGGTCTTGGCATCTGTCTCGATCTCGTGGCGGGCACGCATGTAAATGCGGCCACGGCCGGTGCGATAGGCCTCGATAATGCCGGCACGTCCATTGATGATGGCCGCTGTCGGGAAATCCGGGCCCTTGATGTGTTCCATCAAGCCATCAATCGTGATGGCCTCATCCTCGATATAGGCCAGACAGGCATTCACCACTTCGGTCAGATTGTGTGGCGGAATATTGGTTGCCATGCCCACAGCAATACCGCTGGAACCGTTGATGAGAAGGTTCGGCACCTTGGTGGGCATGACGGCAGGAATCATCTCGGAGCCGTCGTAGTTCGGCACCCAGTCCACCGTCTCCTTGTCGAGATCGGCCAACAACTCATGAGCAAGCCGGGTCATGCGAACTTCGGTGTAACGCATGGCGGCGGCGTTATCGCCGTCAATCGAACCGAAGTTGCCCTGGCCATCTACCAGCATATAGCGCAGCGAAAACGGCTGCGCCATGCGCACGATGGTGTCGTACACCGCCGTATCGCCATGCGGATGGTATTTACCGATCACATCACCGACCACACGGGCCGATTTCTTGTAGGCCTTGTTCCAGTCATTGCCAAGCTCATGCATGGCAAACAGCACGCGACGGTGCACCGGCTTCAAGCCATCTCGCACGTCTGGCAACGCACGCCCAACGATCACACTCATGGCGTAATCAAGATAGGACTGGCGCAATTCGTCTTCGATATTGACCGGCAGGATTTCTTTTGCAAATTCGGTCATCAGCGTCCCCGACTCCTTTCTCATAACCCGACCAGACCCGTGTATTTGCCAGTCTGAAGCCGGCTTGCGGGTGGTTCCCGGGAAAGGGCCAAGAGTACCAAAAAATCATGGGGTTAGCTAACCTTAGACACCCCGGAAGACAGTATTTTTCCTCCCCCTTGGGGAGCGCTTGGCGCTATACTTTCACCCCTCTAATGACCCTCTTCGCAAGGAGCACGGCATGACGGCCACCACCCCGAATGTAGACCCGTCTGAAATCGCCAAATTTGAAGCCCTGGCCTCGCGTTGGTGGGACCCCCATTCCGAGTTCAAGCCACTGCACGACATCAATCCCCTGCGCCTGAACTGGATTGACGAGCGTGCCGGACTGGCAGGCAAAACGGTGCTTGATGTCGGCTGTGGCGGTGGCATCCTCTCCGAGAGCATGGCCCGTCGCGGTGCCACTGTAACAGGCATCGACATGGGCGCCGCCCCGTTGTCCGTCGCCCGCCTGCACCTGCTAGAAAGCGGCCAGAAGGTCGATTACCGGCAAATCCCGGTGGAGCAACTGGCAGCCGACTGCCCTGCCTCGTTTGATGTGGTGACCTGCCTGGAAATGCTGGAGCATGTGCCCGACCCCGCAGCCGTGGTGAAAGCATGTTTCAACCTGGTCAAACCGGGCGGACAGGTGTTTTTCTCCACGATAAACCGCAACCCCAAGGCCTACACCTTTGCCATTCTCGGGGCGGAATACATCCTGCGCATGCTGCCACGCGGCACCCACGATTACGCCAAGTTCATCAAGCCATCCGAGCTTGCAGGCTGGATAAGGACTGCCGGCCTCGACATGGCAGACATCACCGGACTGCATTACAACCCGCTGACACGTCGTTACTGGCTGGGTACCAATGTAGATGTGAACTACATGATTGCCAGCTATCGCCCGGATGTCACCACAGGGGAGCCTGCCTGATGCTTTCGCCTGACGCTGTCCTGTTTGATCTCGACGGGACACTGCTTGATACCGCCCCTGACTTTGCGGCCGTACTCAATCGGCAGCTGGCTGCACACGGGCGCTCCCCACTTTCTTACGACACCATTCGCTCGGCCGTTTCCCAGGGTGCGCGTGCCGTGGTCGCACTCGGCTTTGGCGATCGGTATGCGCTGGACTCGATTGATTTTGAAGGTATCCGGCAGGAGTTCCTGAACAGCTACCTTCAGCATCTGGCCGACGAAACCCGTCTCTTTCCCGGCATGGACACACTGCTCACCACGCTTGAGGCACGGGGCATTCCCTGGGGAATTGTCACCAACAAACCCAGCCTGTACACCACACCACTGCTTGCCGCATTGAAACTCGACAGCCGTTGCAAGGTGACCATCTGCCCGGACATGGTGACGCACACGAAACCACACCCCGAGCCAATGCTGAAGGCAGCCAGCCTATTGGGGATTGCACCCGAGCGCTGTGTGTATGTGGGCGACCACGTGCGCGACATCGAGGCAGGCCACCAGGCCGGCATGACCACCGTGGCCGTCAGTTACGGGTACATTCAGGAGGGGGACAACCCGGCTGACTGGAACGCCGATCATCTGGTCGACACCGTATTCGAGCTGTCACAACTGCTCGGTCTCGACTGAAGGAGTTATTGATGCACAATTATGAAGCCCCTCCCGGACTGCTTACCGATCGCGTCATCCTGGTCACTGGTGCCGGAGACGGAATCGGACGTGCAGCTGCCAAAGCCTTCGCCGCACACGGCGCCACCGTCATCCTGTCTGGCCGTACGCTGGCGAAGCTGGAAAGTGTTTACGACGAAATCGAGGCGAATGGCGATCCACAGCCGGCACTGGTACCGGTTGATTTTTCACAGGCTGGAACAGCCGAGTACCAGAAGCTGGCTGAAACCATCGAGCGCGACATTGGTCACCTCGACGGCATACTGCACAATGCCGGTGTGCTCGGTGACATTACCCCGCTGGAAATGTACGACCCGGACACCTGGGACACTGTCATGACAGTGAATCTGCGAGCGCCTTTCATGCTGACTCAGGCCCTGCTGCCGCTGCTCAAGCAGTCTCCTGATGCCTCTGTGATCTTTACCAGCAGCTCGGTCGGACGTCGTGCCCGTGCCTTTTGGGGTGCCTATGCAGTCTCGAAATGCGGTATTGAAGGGCTATCACAAATACTGGCCGATGAGCTGATGAATACCTCCAATATTCGTGTGAACTGCATCAACCCGGGTGCCACACGTACCACCATGAGAGCAGCCGCCTATCCTGGCGAAGACCCCGGCTCGCTCCGGACGCCCGACGAAATCATGCCGCTGTACCTGTACCTGATGGGGCCGGACAGTCTGGGGATTACGGGTCAATCCATGGATGCGCAAACCAAATAGAGAAATCCTGTTAAAAACATGACGCATAAAAAAACCGGCTTCTGCCGGTTTTTTATGCGTCTCGTTAATGCCTATGGTCGCGAGCAACCGGTTTCCGTGCAAACAAGCAGCTTTCCTTCGTTCAACTTGACCTCAAGACACCTGGCCAGATCCGGGTCGCGCGGGTCCTGTTCCCGGGTGAGCATCGGCATCCCCTCGGCAATACGTACATGCACACGCGAGAATGGTTTGGGCAATACCGCCTTGTTCCAGGCACGATGGAAAATCCACGGATTTGAAACACCCACCGAGGCAACATAAATCGGCGCATGCATCAATCGTGAGAACTCGAAAACACCTGGCTTGACCTTGTAGATCGGACCTTTGGGACCATCCACCGCAAACGAGACATTATTACCGTTACGACGGCAATGTGAGATCAGGCCGCGCATGGCATTGGCTCCACCACGTGTAGACGATCCGCGTGCTGTCACCGCACCCAACCAGGTCAGCACCTGAGTCATCAACTCGCCATCCTTGCTGGTCGACGTTATCGTGGCAATCCGGTAATGCTTGACCATGTGGATCAGGCCGAGCTCATCACCATGCCAATGCGCAAAAATGACAGGCTCACGATTTTTAAGTGCCTGCTGAAATGAGGGACACTCATCCAGCGTGATTCGCCATGTCATTCTCAAGGAACGGTAGAAAAGATAAACCAACGCCGGCAGCACATATCGACGAAACATGTCACGTCTCCCGGGGTGTCCTGATGTCGTTTCCGGTAAAAACGTGCCGCGTGACAAATTGACAACACCTGTCACGCGGCACAGCCATCACGTCTCGTCTTTTTTGTGACCATCACGTTTTTGCTGACGCAGAAAACCACCACGCCGTGCCGGCAAGGGATTTTCCTGCATTTTTTCAACACGACGCTTGGCCAGGCCGTAGAGGCCAGTGCCGCGTCGCTGCCGCAATTGCACCAGCTCAATCAGCGGATCTATATCGTGTTTGTCGAGCTCAATATGGCGACCCGTCTTGAGGGTACGGGGCAATGTTACCGTGCCATACCGGGTACGCAGCAAACGGCTGACTTTCAGTCCTTGTGACTCAAAAAGACGACGCACTTCACGATTGCGCCCTTCTTTCACAACCACCTGCAGCCAGCGATTGATCCCTTCACCGCCCAGCTCGGAAATTCTCTCAAACTTTGCAGGACCGTCCTCCAGTTCAACGCCAGCCAACAGCGCTGCCCGGATTTCCGGGGTAAAATCCCCCAGGACACGCACGGCATACTCGCGTTCAATTTCATTTGATGGGTGCATCAAACGATTGGCAAGCTCACCATCGGTTGTAAACAGCAGCAGGCCCGAGCTATTGACGTCAAGACGACCCACCATGACCCAGCGCTCACCCTTCAGCGGGGGCAGGCGATCAAATACTGTCGGGCGGCCTTCCGGATCCTGGCGAGAGCATATCTCGCCTTCCGGCTTGTAATAGATCATCACACGGCGACGCATTTCCGATTCAACAGTGAAGTGAACCAGACGGCCATCTACGCGCAGCTCATCCGTCGCTTCAATGCGGTCACCAAGGGTGGCCAGCTTGCCATTAACGCTGACACGACCATCAACAATCGCCTGCTCCATATGACGTCGGGAACCGAGCCCAACCCGGGCCAGTACTTTTTGCAGTTTTTCACTCATGGGGCAGACAACTCTTCAGGTGTGTTCGTAATCGTCTCAACTTTCCAGCTGTAACGACGCAAGTATTACTCGTAGATCTTGTCATCCGGTTCTTCACCAGACTCTTCACGCTTGATCTCTTCTTCAAGCTCAGCCATGACCTCGGCCAGCTTGTCGGCTTCATGAATCTCGGGAATACCACCGATATTCGCCTGGGCCTCAAGAAACTCCAGCTCCTCATTGATCTGTTCCAGATCACGAATTTCGGAGAGTGATGGCAACTCGGCCAGACTCTTGAGATTGAAGTTATCGAGAAACTCGCGTGTTGTGGCAAACAATGCAGGGCGTCCAGGAACATCCCGATGACCTGCCACACGAATCCACTCGCGCTCAATCAGCGTCTTGATAATGTGCGAGCTTACTGACACTCCACGGATTTCCTCGATTTCCGAGCGTGTGATCGGTTGACGGTAGGCGATCAGCGCCAGGGTCTCCAGCAACGCACGGGAATAACGTGACGGCTTTTCATCCCAGAGGCGACTCACCCAGGGTCCGGTTTCCTGACGCACCTGGAAACGGAAGCCTGATGCCACTTCCTTCAGTTCAACACCATGATCAGCATAGTCGGCTTTCAGTTCGTCCAGCACAGCCCGCATGTCGCTATTGCTCGGACGACCTTCTTCATCAAACAACAACCCCAGCTGCTCCAGACTGAGCGGCTGGCCGGAGGCAAAAATGGCCCCTTCAAGAATTTTTTTCAGCAGCAAGGCATCCACGTCTATTCCCCTTCAGCCGAGAAGTCACTTTCACCGGCATCTTCATCATCCCAGTCATCACCACCATCCATAACGGCATCAGTCTCCGCTTCGGCTGGCGCTTCAAAAGCATCAAGCGGTCCGTCTTCCAGCTCGGCGAGGTCATAGCCCTCACCTTCTACCTGCTGGGCACGCGCCTTCACATGAATCGGACCCAGATATTCGGTCTGCACGAGATCAATGATGCCTTCCTTGACCAGCTCAAGAATGGACATGAAGGTGACCACTACGCCAAGCCGCCCCTCTTCAATGGTGAAGAGCGATACAAAAGGCAGGAAATCCCGTCCTTTCAACAACTCCAGCACCTGTCCCATTTTTTCACGCAGGGTCAGGGTTTCCCTTGAAATCTGATGGCTCTCAAACAGGTCGGCACGACGCAATACATCCTGCAGGGCCAACAACACCTCACGCAGGTCGATTTTTGGCAGCTCTTTCTCACGGGTGTAATCGGGTCCGGCGGCCTGGACAGGCCAGAAGTCGCGACCTTCCTGCGGCATCTCATCAAGATCGGCGGCGGCTTTCTTGAAGCGCTCGTACTCCTGCAGACGACGAATGAGTTCGGCACGCGGATCTTCTTCTTCCGCGCCCTCCTCCGTTTTCGGACGCGGCAGCAGTGAACGTGACTTGATCTCGCCCAGCACGGCAGCCATGACCAGATACTCGCCAGCCAGCTCCATGTTGATGGCGTGCATCATCTCAACGTAGGCAACGTACTGTTTGGTAATTTCTGCGACAGGGATATCAAGGATATCGAGGTTCTGGCGACGGATCAGATACAGCAGAAGATCCAGCGGACCCTCGAAGGCCTCCAGGAACACCTCAAGGGCATCGGGCGGAATATAGAGGTCATCAGGCAGCTTCATGAACGCCTGGCCGTAAACCAGGGCAAAAGGCATTTCCTGCTGCTGCAGGGGGGCACCCACCGCCACAGCATCGGGTGCTGCAGCTACGGCAAGCTGCTCGGCAGTCGCCACATCAGACTCGGCCTGAATATCGGCAAGTGCCGCAAGTACCTTTTCGTCGTCCTGTGGATTTCCGCTCATCCTGCCCTCTTTGCCGCTTCACAGCGGTGACTGGTAACTCTGACTGTGCCCGTATTTACCGTAACAGGCTCTTGGACTACCGGCTCGTTTAACGGTAGCCCAACCCCATGGCTGAACGCACTTCCTGTAGCGTGTTTTCTGCAATCGCCGAGGCATTTTCTGCACCTCGCTCCAGAATGCTGCGAATCATGTCCGGGCTTTCTTCAAACTCACGCGCCCTTTCGCGCATGGGTGCCAGCTCGGCATTCACCGCATCAATCACCGGTTTCTTGCACTCGATGCAACCAATCCCTGCAGAACGGCAACCTTGCTGCACCCACTGTTTTGTTGCATCGTCCGAATAAACCTCGTGCAACTGCCAGACCGGGCAGACATCCGGGTTACCTGGGTCGTTACGCCGTACGCGAGCCGGGTCTGTCGGCATCTTGCGGATCTTGGCATCCACATCATCCGGCAACTCCCGCAGGGAGATAAAGTTGCCATAGGATTTGGACATTTTCTGTCCATCCAGCCCCGGCATCTTGGAAGCCGGGGTGAGCAGAGCCTGCGGCTCGGGAAGGATAATCTTTCCGGAGCCTTCCAGCGAGCCCAGCAGCCGTTCCTTGTCTCCCAGCGTAATGTTCTGCTGATCCTTTACCAGTGCCTGGGCTGTTGCCAGCGCCTCATCATCCCCGGACTCCTGATACCGCTTGCGCAGGTCGGCGTACAGCTTGGCAGCCTTTTTACCCATTTTGGTAATCGCAGACTCTACCGCTTCCTCAAACCCTGGCTCGCGGCCATAAAGGTGATTAAAGCGACGAGCCACTTCGCGAGTGATCTCGACATGGGCAATCTGGTCCCCACCCACCGGCACCAGACCGGCACGGTAGATCAGGATGTCCGCGCTCTGCAGCAGCGGGTAGCCCAGAAATCCATAGGTGGCGAGGTCCTGATCCTTGAGCTTTTCCTGCTGGTCCTTGTAGGTCGGGACACGTTCAAGCCAGCTCAGGGGCGTCATCATGGACAACAACAGATGCAGCTCGGCATGTTCCGGCACCCGGGACTGAACAAAAATGTTGGCGGTATTCGGGTTAACCCCTGCCGCCAACCAGTCCACCACCATCTCGAACACGCTCTGCTGGATGCCGTGCGGATTTTCGTAGTTAGTGGTCAGAGCATGCCAGTCTGCTGCGAAGAAGAAGCAGTCGTACTCGTACTGCAGCTTGACCCAGTTCTTGAGAACGCCATGGTAATGACCAAGATGCAGACGGCCCGTCGGGCGCATGCCGGACAGAACACGTTGCTGGGAGGCGACAGAACTCAAGGGGCTACTCCTTGGCAATAGCTGAAATCAGCCGCGGAGTATAACGGCTGGCCCATGAAAAAGCATGGGCGACGCCCGCATGCAGGCGTAAATGGCAGCTGAAAAAGGCTATTCAAAGCCGGAAGGATCACCTCGTCCCCTGCGCAGCACAACCGGGGCATCGCCACTCAGGTCAATCACCGTGGTTGGCTCCAGGGTCCCGAATCCCCCATCAATGATGAGATCGAGCCGGGAACCCAGCCGGTCACGAACCTCCTCAGGATCGTTAAGCGGGTACTCATCCCCGGGCAGCATCAGGGTACTGGTCAATAACGGCTCGCCCAGTTCGGCCAGCAAGGCCTGGCAAATAGCATGGGCAGGCACGCGAATGCCGATGGTCTTGCGCTTGGGATGCAGGAGGCGCCTCGGTACCTCGCCGGTTGCCATCAAGATGAAGGTATAAGCGCCTGGGGTATGCGTCTTGAGCAGCCGATAAGTAGCGTTATCCACCTTGGCATACGTGGCAATGTCTGACAGATCGCGACACAACAGGGTGAAGTTGTGCTTCTCATCCAGTTCGCGCAGGCGAACGATCCGTTCCATGGCGGTCTTGTCACCGATCTGACAGCCCAGGGCATAGGCAGAATCAGTGGGATAGGCCATCACGCCGCCCTCACGCACCAGGGCAACGGCCTGCTTGACCAGGCGCACCTGCGGATTATCAGGATGCATGTAAAAATACTGGCTCATGCCATGTCCTCCGTAATCCAGCGCCGCCATACCGGTCGGCACTCAACTGGCAGCGCAGGAAAGCGCCCCAACTGAATCCAGGGAATATGCGGCCCGTGAAAGTCGCTCCCCTGCGAGGCTTCCAGGCCAAACTGGATGGAAAGCTGGCCCAGATATCGGATCATGTCCGGCTTTTCCGTGGCGGTGGCAACCTCCATCGCCTCTCCACCGGCATCGACAAACAAGCCGATCAGGGTCCGCAGCTTGGTGCGGGTCAGCGGGTAGCGGCCGGGATGGGCCAGTACTGCCGTCCCTCCTGCATCACGTATCAGACTGACTGCCGCGGGCAGGTCCAGCCATGGCATGGGGACATCCGCAGGCTTGCCATTACCCAGATACTTGTCGAAAGCTCCCTGCATGCTAGTCACAGCCCCTGTCTGCACCAGCCATTGTGCAAAGTGCGTGCGACTGATGCGATTGGGGACATTACCCGCCAGTGCCAGGGCCGCCTCATAAGCCCCGGGACGACGGGCCTTCTCAAGTCGATCTGCAATCGCCTTGGCGCGTTCGCCACGGGCATCGGCCTGTCGGGCCAGCCCGCTCACCAGTCCGGGATGATGGATATCCACGCCCAGACCGACAATGTGTATCGAAAACCCTTTCCACAGCGTAGACAACTCCAGCCCCGGCAGCAGCTGCATGCCCAGTTCGGATGCCGCCTGGGCGGCCTCGGGAACCCCTGTCACCGAGTCATGGTCCGTTAGCGCCAGAACCTGCACTCCGGCGGCATGGGCACGGGCCACCAGATCGAAGGGGCTCAGGGCACCATCCGAGCACAGACTATGGGTATGAAGATCAACAACGGGCATGGCGTGACGGGCCGGGTCTGATAAGATGCCGCCACTTTAACACTGCCTATAGATGCACATGAAACAGTTGCTGGACTTTCTGCCCCTGATCCTCTTTTTTGCCACCTACAAGACGCTTGGCATTTTCCCGGCCACTGCTGTCCTGATCGGCACTACTGTCCTGGTTTATGGTGGCCTCTGGATCAAGGAACGCACGCTGGAAAAGAGCCATGTCATTACGCTGGTGGCAACACTCGTCTTTGGCGGCATCACCCTCCTCATGCGTGATGAAAACTGGCTGAAGTGGAAGGCGCCGATCATCAACTGGATTTTCGCCGTGGTCTTTCTGGGAAGTCACTTTATCGGCAACAAGGTGGTTATCGAGCGCATGCTGGGCCATGCCCTCACTGCGCCGGTACACGTCTGGCGACGCCTGAATCTTGCCTGGGTGGTTTTTTTCATTTTTGCTGGCAGTGCCAACCTTTACGTTGCCTTTACCTATGAAAAATACTGGGTGGATTTCAAGGTATTCGGCAGCCTAGGTATGACACTGGTCTTTCTGGTCGGCCAGATGGTTTATCTGAGCCGCTACATGCCTCGCGACGAAAACGAGTCAGGAGCCTGATCATGTGGTACGCCGTTATTGCCGAAGACTTTCCCGGCACGCTGGACAAGCGCCTTGAGGTTCGTCCACGCCACCTCGCCCGTCTGGAACAGCTCAAGGCTGAAGGCCGATTGCTGCTGGCAGGCCCACACCCGGCCATTGATAACGAAAACCCGGGGCCTGCAGGATTTACCGGCAGCCTGGTGATTGCCGAATTTGAAAGTTTGCCTGCAGCAGAAAGCTGGGCAAAAGCAGACCCCTATCTGGAGGCGGGTGTCTATGCCCGGGTCCAGGTCAAACCCTTCAAGAAAGTACTACCCTGAGGATTCCGGGACATGAACAAGGCGTCATTGTACTTATCGGGACTACTGGCTCTTTCTTCTATCGCAATTGCCGTGGCGGAAGAAACCACTATCCCGGCACCTGCATCAGTACCTTCGTCAGCAGTTCCGGTGCTCGCTCCGGCCAAACCAGTGCCCGCGCCACGCCCGATCGTAGTCAAACCTGTCGTAAAACCTGTTGTTGCTGCTCCAGTAACGGTCGGCAACACAGCAGCAGCAACAACCGCACCAGTAGCAACACCTGCCCCAGTGGCCGCCCCGGCGCCTGCCATTGAGAACATGCTGACTGCGGCCCCGGTTGCCACGGTTGAGCTACGCCGCCAGCAGGAGCTTCTGGCCAACGCCGAACGCGTGGACAAGGCCAATCGCGAACTGCTGGCCCGTAATCAGGAGTTGCAGCTTCAGAACGAGAATCTGGGCATCCAGAACAATGTACTCAAGCTGGATCGCAGCAGTGAAGGCATCTGGAAAGGGGCTGGTGCCGTCATTGTCGGCTTCCTGATGGGCTGGTTTTTTGCCAGCATGGGACGCCGCAAGAGCAGCTGGTAACAGTAGGATTTCGGGACACCCGCCATGACAACACCACTGCGACCAGCACAACTGGACTGGTCACAGGGCACCCCGGTTGCCACGGATTTTGGTGATGTCTATTTCTCCCGGGAAGGCGGTGCCGATGAAACGGCCCATGTCTTCCTGGCACAGAACAATCTGGCGGCCCGCTTCAGCGCCTGTGGCCCGGACAACGCCTTCACGATTGCCGAAACCGGATTTGGTACCGGGCTGAACTGGCTCATCACGCTCAATCTCTGGCAAAAAGAATCTGCCGGTGGTTGGCTACATTTTGTCAGCGTCGAAAAATTCCCTCTGACCATTCATGATCTGGCACGGGCACAGGCCATGTGGCCGGATTTTCATGACTATGCTTCCGCCTTGCAGAAACAGTACCCCATTCTGGCGTCAGGATTTCATCGCATTGTCTTTCCTCAATGGCGTAGTACGCTGACGCTTTATCTGGGTGATATTGCGGACTTTCTCCCCCTCGTGTCGGCACGAGTGGATGCATGGTTTCTGGACGGATTTGCTCCTGATCGCAACCCCGCCATGTGGACTGATGCACTCTATCGCGGCATGGCGAAACTGAGTCACACATCCACAACTTTTGCCACATTCACTGCCGCTGGGCATGTGCGCAGGGGCTTGCAGGCCGCCGGGTTCGCCGTGGAGAAAACGGCCGGCTTCGGCCGCAAGCGCGAAATGTTGCGTGGCCACTTTCATGCAGCCGGGCATCAACAATCCGCCAAGCCCTGGCTGGCACGACCACAGACTAGGCATCCCCCGAAAAAAGCTGTGGTGATTGGCGCCGGCATTGCGGGCGCGGCGACCGCTGCCAGACTCGCCTTGCGGGGCTGGTCTGTCACTGTCCTTGAAGAAACAGCCGCTCCGGCCACTGGCGCATCCGGTAATCCTGCAGCCATTCTCTATCCAAAGCTGGCCCCGGCAGCTCAGGCTAACGATCACTTCCCGCAACAAGCCTGGCTTTTCACCCTCAGTGAATTATCCCGAACACCTCCGAAAATTTCCGGATGGCACAACTGCGGCGTCCTGCAACTACTGGCAGGAAACCAGCAACGCGATGCCGCGAGGCTGCATGGACATCCCTGGCTATCTGAAGAGGACCTCCCAGAAGAAACTCTCAAGGAACCCCCTGAGCGACCATCATTTTTGGCATATGCTGTGGATGCGGAAACGGCCAGCACGATTGCCGGCACTGTGCTCACACACAATGCCCTCTGGTATCCGCAGGCAGGCTGGCTGAACACCGGCATCTGGTGTCGACACTTGCTGAGTCACCCTCGTATCGAGCTGATCACTCAGGTACACGTTCATACCCTGGCGTCGACGGATACCGGCTGGAAACTCTGTGATGCCAGCGGCAAGACGATAATAGAGACACCAGTCGTAATACTGGCTAACGGGCTGGGTGCCCGCCAGTGGGCCGTCAGCCATTTTCTTCCACTGCAATCCGTTCGCGGACAAATATCCAGCGCTCCCGCATCCCCCCTTTCAGAAAAACTGAGCACGGTGATTTGTCATGATGGGTACATCAGCCCACGACTGGCTGATGGCACACATTGTATTGGTGCCACCTTCATGCCAGGGGATGAGTCACTGGACGTAACAAGCAGCGATCACGAACAAAACAGGGATACCCTGCATAAGTTCCTGCCACTTGTTGCTGACAGCATGATGGACACTGACACGTGGACAGGCCGCGCCTCATTACGGTGTCAGAGTCCGGACTATCTGCCATTGGTAGGGCCACTCGCCGATCTGGCGAGGTTTGAGAAAGACTATGAAGGACTGATGGACGGGCGATTACAGCACTATCCCGAGCTGGTAACCCGGAAAGGGCTTTATGCCAACCTGGCACAAGGATCGAAAGGCTTCACCCAGGCATTGTTGTGCGCCGAAATTCTGGCAGCGGAATTAAATGAAGAACCTTCACCTGTTTCGATAAACACCCTTAATGCACTGCACCCCATGCGCTTTGCTGCGCGCAACCTGAAGCGCAGGAAATAGTCGTTCAGCGACGACGGGCTACAATCCCTCCTTCCCGCTCCCACTCGCAACGCACCTGCAAGTCGCCACCCGGTTCATGATAGTCAGCGGAGGCTTCCCAAATAAACGTGTGTACCCCGGATAACTCTGTCTCTAAATGGACCTTGGCGCTCACCCAGTACATTTGCTGCAGCAGGGACTCGAACTTCTTCATCCACAGCTCCCACTCGTACTCAATGGCACGGTAGCTGGCTCCGAAATGAATGACTTGTGTCTGGTAGGTACCGCCCATTTCATCAAAGCCGGAAATACCGAACATTTCACGACAGAGAAATGGCCAGCCATCTGCGTTCGGCAGGGACTCCACCACATTGCGGTTGTGGGCACGGCGCATACGACGCTCCATTGATGTGCCATACGCCACATCACGCACTACGCCGTAAACTATCGATTCCTGATCCATTCACCCTGCCCCTGCGTTCCGACATCCACACCACTACCCGCCATGCTCTGCCAGCAAGGCCAGCAAGGCATCCTCACCGAGTACGGCAACCCCGAGTTTTTCCGCATCCACCAGCTTGGACCCTGCCGCTTCGCCAGCGACGACGCAGGTTGTTTTTTTCGACACACTACCCGAGACCTTTGCACCAAGCTGCTGAAGCTTTTCCTTGGCTTCATCACGACTCAGTGTGGCCAGTGACCCTGTCAGCACCCAGGTCTGTCCTGCCAGCGGTTGAGCACGCTCACCCTGTGCTTCAAGATCAGGCCAGTGCACACCATTCTCGCGCAATCGGGCAATCACTTCGCAGTTGTGTGGCTGCCGGAAAAATGTCGCAATCGACTCGGCAACAACTGGTCCCACATCCGGCACCTGCATCAATGCTGGTTCATCCGCCGCCATGAGTGCATCAAGGCGGCCAAAGTGCCGGGCAAGCATCAAGGCAGTCGCCTCACCCACGCCACGAATCCCCAACGCAAACAGGAAGCGCGGCAAGGTTGTCGTTTTGCTATGAGCAATCGCTGCCAGCAAATTATCTGCAGATTTCTCGCCCATGCGCTCCAGCGAAAGAAGATGATCCTTTTGTAAAACATACAGATCGGCACTGGATTGAATCAGTCCCTGATCCACCAGTTGTTCGATCCACTTATCCCCCAGCCCATCTACATCCATGGCCCGGCGAGACACAAAATGCTTGAGTGCCTCTTTTTGCTGTGCCGGGCAAAAAAGACCACCCGAGCAGCGCGCAATCGCCTCGTCCTCAGGACGCTCAACATCAGAACCACACACCGGGCAGACCACTGGCAACACGACAGGCTGTGCATCAGCAGGACGACGGTCCACCAATACACGAACCACTTTTGGAATAACGTCACCCGCTCGATAGATGACAACACTATCGCCGACACGCACATCCATACGCTCGATTTCGTCAAAGTTATGCAAGGTTGCATTGCTGACGGTAACGCCACCCACAAAGACTGGCGTCAGACGGGCAACCGGCGTTAGTGCCCCCGTGCGACCAACCTGAAACTCAATGGACTCAACCGTGGTAATCGCTTCTTGCGCAGGAAACTTGTAGGCAGTGGCCCATCGCGGCGCACGCGAGACAAAACCCAGCTCCTGCTGCCAGCGCACATTATCCACCTTGATCACCACCCCATCGATCTCATAGGGCAGTGCATCACGTCGGGATTGCACGTCTGCATAAAAGGACTGAACAAAATCGGGGCCATGGCCGCGCCGAATCTCCTGACTGATCCGGAATCCCATGGCGACCAGACACTGCAGCGTTTCGTACTGGGATGGCGGAAAATCAATACCCACCGCCTGCAAGGCTCCATAGGCATAGAATTCCAGCGGTCGTCGAGCGGTCAGGCGAGGGTCGAGCTGGCGCAAACTGCCTGCTGCAGCATTGCGTGGATTAACGAACAGCTTCTCACCCTGTGCGGCTGCACGTTCATTCAACTTGATAAACCCTGCCTTGGGCATGACCACTTCACCACGCACTTCCAGGCGATCAGGCAGCTTGTCCCCCAGCAACCGCAGGGGCACCGAAGGTATGGTCCTGACATTATGGGTAATATCTTCCCCTGTCGCGCCATCACCACGAGTTGCCGCCCGCACCAGCACCCCCTGCTCGTACAGCAGTGAAATGGCGAGGCCATCCAGCTTGGGTTCGGCGCAATAGGGAATCAGCGGCGTAGCAAAAAGGTCATGTGACGCCCCCAGCAATCCTCCAAGCCGCTCGCGTGCGCGTCGATCAAAGTCTAGAAACTCCGCAGCAGAAAAGACGTTATCCAGAGACAGCATGGGAACTTCATGCGTAACTGTTTGAAAGCCCGCGAGTGGTTCACCGCCAACGCGTTGTGTCGGAGAATCGGCTGTGACCAGATCAGGGAATTCGCGCTCAAGCTCACGCAAGGCGACATAAAGCCGGTCGTACTCGTTGTCCGGTAATTCCGGGTCATCGAGAACGTAATAACGGTGATTGTGGTAACGGATCTGCGCCTTCAGTCGCTCAATTTCGCGGGCGGCATCTGCTTGCTGCACGTCGCCTCCTCAGCGGCCATCAGGACGGTTCATGAGTCGACGTCGTTCGAACTCCTGCACCCGCTCGCGGTAATGATCCACCAGCTGACGAGTCAAGGGCTGCTGGTTTTCATCCAGTACATCGCCCTGCAACTCTGTTGCAAGACGGCGAGCTGTATCCACCATGATGTCGTAGGCGGTAATACTGTTGACGCCAGGCAAACCCAGAAAAAAACTGACCCCTGGTATGTCCTCTCCAGTCATCGTTTCCAATGAAAAAGTACCAGGTTCCACCGCTTTGGCCATGCTGAACAGAACACGACCCTGCCCGGAAGGCTGTTCATGTCGGTGAAAAATCGACATATCACCAAACCGCAATCCGTAGCTCAGGACACAACGCAACAGATCTTCCCCGTTGAATGGATGCACCCGCGCCACCACATGCAGGGCAATGACCTGCTCAATATCCAGAACAGGCTTTTCCTGTGCCTCTTTTGCCACCGGGCGGACGGGCTCGACAGCAGGCGTCTCATAGAGCGCCTGCGCCCGGGACGGAGGGTGGCGACGATCCGGTGGAGGCGCTATTGGCTCATCCGCGAACAGATCATGCTGCTCCGCCTCCAGTGCTAACGTGGCAACAGCCTCAGAAGACATTTCCACCTTTTCTTCGATGGCTTCCTGCGGAATGTCCTCAACCTTCAGTTCATTGGAGGCCGTATTTACTTGCTCAGCCACCACTCTTCGCAGCGTCTCTGCCTGCCGTGAGCTGGCAATCGGCTGATGCTGCAATTTGTTATCAGAGGACGGTAATGACTCGTGTAAAACAGGCTCGGTCCGTGATCGAACTCTCACCGCCCCTAACTCGGAACTGGTGATTCGCTCAATATCCGGCCCGGGAGGCACTGGTTCCAGCTTCAAGCGCAGGCGTGAACGCCAAGCCTGGAACATCATGACACCACGCCACGCCAGAATCAGTGCAACCGCTATCAGCAGTACATAAAGCAGTTCCATGTGAACACCCTCACACGGCGGCCAAAGCCGCAGCCTCTTCCACGTTGACCGACACCAGACGAGAACATCCTGGCTCGTGCATGGTCACACCCATAAGCTGATGCGCCATTTCCATCGCTATCTTGTTGTGCGTGATATAGATGAACTGCACTTTTTCCGACATCTCTTCCACCAGACGCGCATAGCGGCCGACATTGGCATCGTCCAGCGGTGCATCCACTTCGTCCAGCATGCAGAACGGAGCAGGATTGAGCTGAAAAATGGAGAATACCAGCGCCAGTGCCGTGAGTGCTTTTTCACCACCGGACAACAGGTGGATGGTGGAGTTACGCTTGCCGGGTGGGCGCGCCATGATGGTGACGCCGGCCTCGAGCAGCTCCTCGCCAGTCAGCTCCAGATAGGCATGACCACCCCCGAATACCTTGGGGAACAACTCCTGCAAGCCCTTGTTGACTCGATCAAAGGTATCCCGGAACAACGTACGGGTTTCACGATCAATCTTGCGGATTGCATTTTCCAGCGTTTCCAGCGCTTCGCGCAGATCAGCATCCTGCGCATCCAGATAGTTTTTGCGTTCAGACTGGGCCTGATATTCGTCAATGGCTGCCAGGTTGATGGGACCAAGGCGGGAAATGCGGGCTGACACCTTCTCAAGATCTTCCTGCCACTGACGCTCGCTGGCATCTTCCGGCAGGGCTTCCAGCACGGTTGGCAGATCAAACTGGTCTTCCGCAATCTGTTCCTGCAATGATTCACGACGTGACGAAGCGTTCTGCCATTCCATGCGCTGGTTTTGCAGCATGTCACGCACTTGCTGGGCCTGTTGCTCTGCCTGCTGGCGCTTGCGCTCATGCTCACGGAACTCATGCTGAACCGCTTCGAGCTGGGCACGTACCGTTCCCATTTCCTGCTCCACTTCAAGACGCAGGCCAAGCTGCTCTTCCAGCAGCAGCTGATTTTCGCCGCCGGGATTTTCCAGCTCGAGCAGGCTTTCCTGCAGCATTTCACGACGATCCGAGAGGCTGGCCAACTGTTCCTGCAAACGTCCGATACTCTGTGCCAGAGACGTTTCCCGCGTACGCAGGGCTTGCAACGTCAGTGCCATCTGGTGGGATGCATCACGATCCGCACGGGCACGCTGGCGCGCAGCGTCCAGCGCCTCGCGGGCAGCGTCACGTTCACGCAGCAGTTCCTCTCGCCGTGAGGAATCACGCCCCATGGCATCCAGTGCATCCTGTAATACCAGTCGCGCCTCGGAGAGGTGTTCCTGGTCCAGCTTCAGCTGCGACTGAACATCCTCCATTTCCTTTTCGATACGGCTGGAGCGTGCCGTGAACTGCTCCAGACGCACCTGTTTGGCGCCGAGCTGCGCCTGCACATCACCGCGACTACGGGTCAGCTGGGACAAGCCACGCTGGGCATCCTCACGCTGCAACTCATGATCGCGCAAAATCTCGCGCCCCTCATCCAGCGCCGCCTGCTTGTCGGCCAGTTGCTCCTCAACCTGGGCAAGCTCCTCACTGACACGGGTCAGCTCCTGCTTTCGCGCCAGCACACCGGTTTCCGCATCTTCTTCGCGGATCACCCTTAGCCAGTTGGCACCCAGCCACAGGCCATCTTTGGTAACAACCGATTCATGGGCTGCCAGACGAGGCCGCAACATCATGGCCTCCGGCAGATCCGCACAGGCATAGACACCGGCCAACAACCCGGCAGCCTCGTTCCCGCGCACAAGAGACGACAATAGCTTACCCGCCTGGCCACTAGACGCTGGCGCAGTGCTGCCATCCACAAATGTCAGGTTACCTTTCGCCAGGCTGGCGAGCTTGTCAGTAAGAGCACCAAGGGAATCTACGCAAATAGCCTGCAGACTGCGGCCCAGAACGGTTTCCACCGCCCGCTCCCAGCCCGGCTCAACCTGCAACGTATCCGCCAGGCGAGGAAGACTGGAAAGGCCCTCTGCCGCCAACCAGGTGGTCACACCACCCGCCTGCCCCATGGACGCCTGCTGAAGCGCCTCCAGAGAAGCCTCCCGGCCCTTGAGAGCTTGCAGGCGCGACTTGAGGGCATCTGCGTCGTTATGAATCTGATTATTACGGTCGCGCTGAATGGTAATACCAGCTGCGGCGGTATCAACCTTTTCCTGCCCGGCCTCCAGCTGCAGCTCAACTTCCGCCAGCTGCTCATTCAGCACCGCAACCTCATCAGCCAGAGGGCCTGCACTGAGTGTCTTGCGCTCAGTCTCCAGTCGGTCAAGGCGTTCGCGGGAACGCTGAATCACCTGCTCGGTATGCTGGATTTTTGATTGCTCGACCTCTGCCTGCTGTCGAGCACCGGCTGCGGTCTGGTTAAACTGCTCCCATTCCTGCTGCCAGTGCTGCATCCGTTCCTCAGCCCCGGTCAGGCCTTCTGCCAGCTCATCCGCCTGCGCCTGAAACAATGCCTGCTCCGGCTCCAGCGACAATAGCTGGCTACGCACGTCTTCAAGCTGGGCCTCATCCAGCTGCAGGTGCTCATTGGCCTGCTGCTGGCTTCGTTCTGCCTGGGACAGGTCATCCTTCAACTGCACGAGACGCTCGCGCTGATGGGTCATGCTCTGTTCAAGACGGGAAATCTCGTTACCGATCCGGTAAAAGCGGCTTTGCACTTCCGAGAACTTGTCTGAAAGCTCAATCTGGGATTCACGCTGCTTCTCCAGCGCCGCATCCGCAGCACGCTGCTCTGCAATCACCGCCTCCAGGCGGATCTCCAGCTCGCGGATCAGGGTTTCGCGCTGCCCCACCTGAAGGTCCAGTGCCTGCCAGCGCAATGCTTGAAGTTGAGCCTTAAGAAGTCGCTCTTCCTCTTTGAATTCCTTATACTTTTCTGCCGACTGAGCCTGACGCTGCAGATGCTGTAGCTGTTTCTCAAGCTCCTCGCGGATGTCATTGAGTCGCTCCAGGTTCTCCCGCGTGTGGCGCATGCGGGTCTCGGTTTCACGACGGCGTTCCTTGTACTTGGAGATGCCGGCGGCTTCCTCGATATAGACACGCAACTCTTCCGGTCGCGCCTCGATAAGACGGGAGATCATGCCCTGCTCAATGATGGCGTAGGAACGAGGCCCCAAGCCGGTGCCCAGGAAAATGTCCGTGATGTCCTTGCGACGACAGCGAATGCCGTTCAGGAAGTAGTCGGACTTGGCGTCACGCGTCACAACACGCTTGATGGAGATTTCCGCAAACTGGGCATATTCCCCGCCCAGGGTGGCATCCGAATTATCGAAAATCAGCTCAATCGATGCCTGGGCTACCGGCTTGCGCGCCGTGGAGCCATTGAAGATTACGTCCGTCATGGACTCGCCGCGCAGGTTCTTGGCGGAAGACTCCCCCATCACCCAGCGTACAGCATCAATCACATTGGACTTGCCGCAACCGTTAGGGCCTACGACAGCAGAAAGATTGGTAGGGAAATGGGCGGTGGTCGGGTCCACAAAAGATTTAAAACCCGCCAGCTTGATGCTCTTCAGTCGCATGTCAGTCCCGAGGGTATTTGACGTTGTCTTTCGACTCTCGAAAGCACTCAAACACCACGTAAAAATTCCTTTGAATTACATACCATTACGCCAACTACCTCAGAAACAATCAGAGGATGGCAACCCCCACTTGCGGAGGGCAACAGAGTGTACCGAAAAAGCTACCAAGGCTCCACGCCAAGCCGGCGAAGCGCAGATTATAAGTGGTACTACCATGTTCGTATAAAATGGTCGGACCATCATCACAATGCAAAAAGGTCACCATTATTAACCATCTGCCGCTGCTGATAACCCGAAGCAGCCTTCTCGATCTGCTCGGCCGACATCTGCACCAGTTGACCAGCATGCTTGGCTGCACGCTCCGGGTCGCGTTTCCGACAGGCCTCAACCGTAGCGTGGTACTGACTGATGGCACGCAGCTCATCACTCAGCAGATGCCTCAGGTGTGCCCCGTACCGCTGCCAGCACAAATCCAGGGAGTTGAATGCCATCACATATACCTGGTTGCCTGCAGCCCGCACCAGCCTGCCCCAGAACTCCTGGACCTCAGCCTGCAGGTACTCGATGTCATTGGGACGTCTCCGCATGCGATCAACGCAATCCTGCAGGGACTGGACGGCCCCGGCATCTGCCCGCAAGGCAGCCAGCCGGGCCGCATCAACAGCCAGCGAAGCACGCATTTCCAGCAAGGACCGCAGCATTGAAAAATTGGGCAGACCACTTTCATTGACCAGCAAATCTGGCAGAAGCTCCAGCCCGGCCACCTGCTGCCAGTCCGCAACACGGTTGCCGCCGCCATGCACCGTGTGAATCAGCCGCATCTGTGCCAGACGCTTCATGGCCTCACGCACCGCACCACGGTTAAGCCCACGGGCTTCAGCCATCTTGCGCTCTGGCAGCAAGTTGCTCCCTGGCGCCATTCGGCCGTGAATAATGTCCCGGGAAAGCTCCTCGTAAAGAACCTCGCCCAATGGCTTACGCTTGCTCATGACAGTGGCCCGCCGCAGCATCAGTAGTTGGTATAACCAATTTAGCTCAGACCGTACTTAAAAAGAAGAAGAGGTCCGACCTTTATCAATAGAAAGCACAGGCGCGCATTTTGCCTAGCGGCGGTTACGGGATGCCCAGGCCACTTCAATCTGCTTGACCCGGAGCAGCGCATCCAGGACCAGGTTGCGCTGATGTATGCAGTAATCCTCGGCAAGGGAGGCCGCCTGATCCCCTTTGCGTAGCATCACGCTATCCACCAACCCCTTCAGAAAAGAGAATGACTCTTCAAGCTCCCGGCGATCTGCATGCAGCGCCAGGTAATAACTGCGGCGGATGGCTGGCTGCAGATCCTCAAGAATATCTTCTATGTAGGTATTATTGGCAAAACGGTAGGCCAATCGGAAAAACTCGAAAGTGCCCTCATGAAACGCCTCAATATCCGACTCATCGACAAACGCCTGAAGCCGTTGCAGGTGTCCGACAAACACCTCCATGTCCTGCTGCCGCCAATTCTCGGCCGCCTTACGGCAAATCACCTGCAGCATCATGGCCAGGACCTCATAGAGCCCCTTCACCTGCTGTGGAGACATTTCAGCCACCACCGCCCCCCGACGCGGGTAAATTTCGATCAGGCGTTTGCGGGCCAATACAAGCAGCGCCTCACGTACAGAGCCACGGCTGACATTAAGCTCTTTGGCAATACGCAACTCCTGAATCCGCTCTCCCTCCACCAGGTCACCCATGATGATTTGCTGAGCCAGATGTTGGGCAATTTGCTCGGACAGGCTCTCGGAGGCGCGAAAACTCATGATCGACAGCATTCCTTCAGGTCTTGAAACGGAGGTCGCCATGCTAGCAACAGGCACTACTGGCTACCAGCCTTTTGTCTATTGTCAGACAGAAATAGCAGAAGGCTCTATATAAGCAAACCTGAACAATCCAATTCAGAAAAAGCATTTTGGATTATTGATCCCGGATTGCTATTCTTCGCATCCTCCAGAAACACCATGCAATTATCAGGGTTTTCACATGTATCGTTACGACAGCTACGACCAGCGCATTGTCGATGAGCGTGTTGCCCAGTATCGCGACCAGACCAATCGATATCTGGCCGGCGAACTGACCGAAGATGAATTTCGTCCCCTGCGCCTGCAGAACGGTCTGTATATCCAGCGCTTTGCGCCCATGTTGCGCGTCGCCATTCCTTACGGCCTGCTTGCCAGTCGGCAGTTACGCACCCTCGCCCATATTGCCCGCGTGTGGGATCGTGGCTACGGTCATGTCAGTACCCGCCAGAACATGCAGTACAACTGGCCCCGTCTTGAGCACGTGCCCGACATCCTGGCCGAACTTGCCAAGGTCGAGATGCATGCCATCCAGACCAGCGGCAACTGCATTCGAAACACGACAACCGACCAGTTTGCGGGTGTGATCGCCGGAGAAATTGAAGATCCCCGCCCTACCTGTGAGCTGATCCGCCAGTGGTCGACCTTCCACCCGGAATTTGCCTTCCTGCCCCGCAAGTTCAAGATCGCCGTCTCGGCGCTTTCCGAGGAAGACCGCGCCGCAACTGCCCTGCATGATATTGGCGTCTATATTGTCAAAAATGCCGCGGGTGAAGTCGGCTACCGTATCATGGTTGGTGGTGGTCTTGGCCGCACCCCGATTGTGGGTAGCGTCATTCGCGAGTTCCTGCCGCGCGAAGACCTGATCTCCTACCTTGAAGCGGTCCTGCGCGTATACAACCTGCATGGTCGACGCGACAACAAGTACAAGGCCCGTATCAAGATTCTGGTTAAGGCGCTTACCCCTGCTGTGTTTGCCGAAAAGGTCGAGGCCGAATGGGCTCATCTCAAGGGTGGCCCGCTTACGGTTCCCACCGCCGAATTTGATCGTCTGCGCAGTTTCTTTACCGAGCCTGCTTATGAGGAACTGGCAGATGGCCCCGCCGACTTCATCCGCGCCCGCAATGACAATGCCGCCTTTGCCAACTGGTTGCAGCGCAATACCCATGCCCACAAGAAGCCCGGTTACCGGATTGTCACCCTGTCACTAAAGCGCACCGGTATTGCACCTGGTGATATCACGGCAGAACAGATGGAGGCTGTAGCCGATCTGTCCGATCGCTATAGCTATGGTGAACTTCGCACCACGCATGAACAGAACATTGTGCTGGCCGATGTCAAACAAAGTGATTTGCCGGCCCTCTGGCAAGAGCTGAAAACCCTGGGCTTTGATACCGCCAATATCGGTTATCTCACCAACATCATTGCCTGCCCCGGCGGCGACTACTGCTCGCTCGCCAACGCCAAGTCAATTCCGATTGCCGAGGCCATCCAGCGTCGATTTGACGATATCGACACCGTATACAACATCGGCAAACTGGACCTGAATATATCCGGCTGCATGAATGCGTGTGGCCACCATCATGTCGGCCACATCGGCATTCTGGGTGTCGACAAGCGCGGCGAAGAATTTTATCAGGTCACTCTGGGTGGCTCATCCAATCATGATGCCAGCATTGGTGACATCCTCGGCCCCTCGTTCGCGGCCGAAGAAATGGCTGATGTGATTGAAGAGATCATCAACACCTATCTCGATAACCGCCAGAACGATGAAGAAACATTCCTGCAGGCATATCGTCGCCTCGGCATAGATGTATTCAAGGAGCGCGTGTATGTCCAGGCTCATTAAAGACAATGCCATTGTCGACGACCATTACACGACAGTGGCACCAGCTGAAGATGGCTCCCTGACGCTACCTGCCGGGCCGGTTCTGGTCTCGCTGGCCACGTGGCAGGCTCATCGTGAGGCACTGCTTGCTCACCCCCATGACAAGGGCGTGCAACTCAAACCAGGCGAGTTCGCCGAGGCCATTGCCGATGATGTCGACAAACTGGCTATGGTTGCCGTTGAGTTCCCGGCATTTGCAGATGGTCGTGGTTACTCGACTGGTTACATCCTGCGCAGCCGGTATGGATTCAAGGGTGAATTACGCGCAGTCGGTGATGTATTCAAGGACACGTTGTTTTATCAGCAGCGCAGTGGCTTCAATGCTTTTGCAGTGCGGGACGACAAGAATATTGATGACGCCCTGCTGGGGCTCCAGACATTCACCACCCCTTATCAGGGCACGGCGAATGACCCGGCACCTTTGTATCGGCGCCGGTTGACCTGATACCGGTACTGCTCAAGCGCCCCAATAACAGTCGCCCAACAAAAAGCCCGGAATTTTCCGGGCTTTTTTATTTGATTACACAGGACAATCCGTTCGTTTACTCGTGGTAACCGTACCGCGCCACTTAGGGTCGTCAGTGCCAGACTTGTTGATCATATAGACATCAATCCATGACAATTCATCATCCACTGCCGCTGATGCATTGCTATAGATCTCACCAAATTTTGACGAAGCAGCGTCTACACGCAAACGTGCTGGCACAGTTGTACCGATTTCAATCTGTCGTGTTGTACCTGCCGGCAACAACTCTGAGGGCAGCATAATCAAAGG
>CAYGBB010000001.1:0-33837 GCA_964347985.1 uncultured Moraxellaceae bacterium | reverse complement strand
GGCCGAGCATGAGCTGCCCGACCAGATGCCTGCCGAGATGACGGCGCTGGCCATCACCACCGGCAAGCTGGAAGGTTTCAGCCTGGCCAAGCTGTTCATGTCGCATCCACCGCTGGAAGTCCGTATCCAGGCACTGCAGAACCAGCAAATCATGTAAGTGTGTTTCCTCTGGTTATTGCGCAAATAACCCTGCAACAAGAAAAACGGCCGCCTATGCGGCCGTTTTTTTATCCATCAAGTCACATTTGAAGACTTTCAAGTCACCAATAATCACTTTTACAGACGAATTCCCCCCTCCAAGGGGTGGGGCACCCCCCACCCTCACTCTCTAGACTCGCTGGCGACTGATGACATCAGCACCCCAATAAAAATCCAGAAGAAATAAGGAAGAGGGACATCACCATGGCAATTTGGGTAACTTGGCCAGCACTGACCAAGTTCGGCACGCTGGGTATCGCGGCCGGCCTTATCACACTGGCCGTAGAGCGCGGCAATCTCCTTGACGAAAACATGTTTGACCTCGAGGACTATCCTAAACGCAACAGCACCATCACCTGCGACACACGCAGCCTGACGGCACGTACCGAAGACGGTACCTGCAACATCCTGTCAAACCCGGCCGAAGGCTCGGTCTATGTGCGTTTTGGCCGCAACGTTAACCCGACCGTTGCTGCGGGTGAAACCGAAGCAACCGGCCTGCTGAGCCCCAACCCCCGTGAGGTCAGTAACACCCTGATGGCCCGTGGCCCCTTCAAGCCGGCCCCCAGCCTGAACTTCATCGCAGCGTCATGGATCCAGTTCATGGTGCACGACTGGGTGGATCACGGCCCCAACCCGTCCACCAACCCGATCAAGGTACCCCTGCCCTCCGGTGATGCCCTCGGCACCGGCTATCTCGATGTTCGTCGTACCAAGGCCGACTGGGATCGTACAGCCGCCGACGCCGGCAAGATCAACACTTACCGCAACCACAACACCCACTGGTGGGATGGCTCGCAGCTGTATGGCAGCAGCAAGGCCCAGAACGACAAGATCCGTTCCTTTGTCGACGGCAAGCTGAAAATCAATGCCAATGGCACCCTGCCGACCGAACTCCTGAACGGCAAGCCGGTTACCGGCTTCAACGACAACTGGTGGGTTGGTCTGAGCATGCTGCATCAGATCTTCACCAAGGAACACAATGCCATTGCCACCCGGCTGAAGCAGACGTACCCGACCGCATCCGACCAGTGGCTGTATGACAAGGCCCGTCTGGTCACCTCTGCACTGATGGCGAAAATCCACACGGTGGAATGGACACCTGCCGTGATCGCCAACCCGGTCACCGAGCGCGCCATGTACGCCAACTGGTGGGGCCTCATCGGTAACGCTTCAGGCCGTGACAAGTACCAGGCAGAAACCCGCCAGTGGTACGAAGACCTGTCCAAGACCGACTCGTTCATCAAGACCATCCTCGGTACTGACTCCAACCTCGCTGGTAATGTCGGTAGCGGCACGCTGGATCACGCCATTGCTGGCCTGGTCGGTTCGGCCAACCCGAACAACTATGGCGTCCCGTATACCCTGACCGAAGAGTTTGTTTCCGTGTACCGCATGCACCCGTTGATGCGTGACAATGTCCAGGTTTACGACATTGGTGACAATACTCCGGTCAAGACCGTTTCCCTGCCGGACACCCGCGAAGGCAAGGCCGAGAACATGCTGAACACGGAAACCCCGTCGCGCATGTGGTACTCCTTCGGTATTACCAACCCGGGTTCGCTGACCCTGAACAACTACCCGAACTTCCTGCGCAACCTGGATATCCCGCTGGTCGGCAACATCGATCTGGCAACGACCGACATCCTGCGTGACCGCGAGCGAGGTGTTCCGCGTTACAACGAGTTCCGCCGCCAGATCCAGCTGAACCCGATCACGAAGTTCGAAGACCTGACGACCGATCCGGCGACACTGGCCAACCTGAAGCGTATCTACAGCAACGATATCGAGAAGATCGATACCATCGTCGGCATCATGGCGGAAACCACCCGTCCGGATGGCTTCGCCTTCGGTGAAACCGCCTTCCAGATCTTTATCCTGAACGCTTCGCGTCGTCTGATGACTGACCGCTTCTACACCAAGGACTACCGTCCTGAGGTGTACACCCAGGTAGGTTACGACTGGGTCGAAAACACCACCATGGTGGATGTGATCAAGCGTCACAACCCGGAACTGGCACTCAGCCTGACTGGAGTGGAAAATGCCTTCAAGCCCTGGGGCCTGAACATGACCGCTGACTACGAAAGCTGGAATGCCAGCGCCAAGGCCGATCACCTCTGGGTGAACGGTGCCAAGCGCACACAGTACAAGACCACCATGCCTGCCCTGGCAGAAACGGATACTGGCGGCCTGATCAGCTCCATCCTCTGGAAGAAGGTGCAGACCCGTACTGATGTCGCCCCTGCCGACTACGTCAAGCCGATCCACCGTCATGCTGCCATGGCCAAGGTGAAGTTTGTACCAGTTGCCGCCAACGGCTACACGGGCCTGTTCCAGGGCTCGGACTACGGCCTGCTGCGTCTGTCCGTCACTGAGAATCCGGCTGCAAGCAACAAGTTCCAGCCTGGTCTGGCCTGGAAGGCTCTTGTGAACGGCAAGCCATCGGAAAACGTGTCTGCGCTTTACACGCTGGCCGGTCAGGGTACCAACTACAACTTCTTTGCCAACGAACTGTCGAACTATGTATCGACCGATGCCAACGAACTGGGCTCCACCATCCTGTTCTCGGCCGTCAGCACCAAGCCGACCCTCGTGATCATGAACGACATGTCAGAAGTGACACAGGCCGGCGCCACTGTAGCTACACCGAAGGCACCGACACAGATCTACTTTGTGCCGCGTCCTGAAGTGAAGACGAAGTTTGTCTCCACCCCGCATGACTTCCGTCACGACCTGGCCACCCTGGGTGCCGGCTCGAAGCTGTATGACGTCTACGCCACCTCGATGGAAATCAAGACTTCCATCTTCCCGTCCACCAACACGCAGTATGCAAAGGACCGTCGTGCCAGTGCCAAGAAGATTGGTGAACTGGAGCTGACCTCCCCGCTGATCGTGTCTGCCTTCGGTGACAACGGTGTGTTCTTCAAGCACCAGCGTAGCGAAGACAAGTAACACCCTCTGCAAGATAAAAAACGGCCGCACATGCGGCCGTTTTTTTTGCCCGTCATCCCTGCCTGCCACTACCCTTCCAGCCTGATATAAAAAACCAGCTTCTCCCCCCCAAAAACAACTACACTCAGTAAAAACACCCCCCTATCCGTGAAAACCATGACAAAAGGCAGGCAGCTGCTCGGGACTTTGGCGTCTGCTTTCTGGTTGCTTCAGGCTGATTTGGCCAATGCAGGCAGCTCGGAAACAGATGTCAAGGCCGCCTTCATCTACAACTTCACCAAGTTCGTGGAATGGCCGACTACAGCCCTGGCGCCCGAAGCCCCCATGCAAATCTGCATCATGGGCAAGAACGACATTGGTAACAGGCTGCGTCAACTGCATGGCCGTGAGGCTCAGGGACATCTGCTGCAGGTACGCCTCCTCGAACCGGCAGACGATCAGGCCGGTTGTCATGTCATGTTCATTACGCGGGACAAGGCACGCCAGCTAGCACAGTTGCTCAAGCCTTCTGCCAATAATGCCACCCTCACGGTAAGTGATGCTCCGGACTTCACCCACAATGGCGGCATGATCGAGCTGTTTGTGGAATCAAACCGGGTGCAGTTCATGATCAATCTCGATACCGCACAGCAGGCCGGCCTGAAAATCAGCGCCCGAATGCTGCAACTAGCCCGTACACCGCGGTCGGGGGAAAAATGACACACTTACGTGACCTACCCCTGCACCAGAAATTCATGCGCATTCTGCTTCTGTCTGCGGGATCCGCCCTGTTGGTGGCCTGGCTGATCTTTGCTGTCGTGGCGTCCATCAAGCTGTATGACGACACCAGTACGCGACTCTCCACGCTTGCACGTGCCACCGCCTACAATGTGCAAGCGGCCCTGGCATTCATGGATGTAAAAGAAACAAATGCCTTGCTTGGCTCACTGCAGGCAGACCCCTCCGTCATGCATGCCTGCGTTGTTACAAATGGCAAGATATTCACCATCCTGCAGCTGCACAAAAGCAAGGATTTCCACTGTCATCACAACATGACCGGCGTCACACAATATTTCAGTGGTCATGTACATGTCAGCGAACCCATCCTTCTTGAAGGCGAGCAACTGGGCACGCTCTATATTACTGCCGATATTTCATCGGTCTGGCGCACCCTGCTGTTCTATTTGCTAGTGATGGCCCTTCTCGCAATGGCTGCACTGACCATCACCACTATCCTCGGCATGCGATTGCGCCGGTTTGTGACCACACCGATTGTTGATCTCGCCAATCTGGCAGAAAAAGTATCATTAAAGAAGAACTACTCACTGCGCGCACAACCTGGTGGTCAGGATGAAATCGGTCATCTAGTCGACAGCTTCAACGAAATGCTGGAGCAGATTGAACTGCGTGATGCCGAACTCAAGCGACACAGGGAAAGCCTGGAGCAGCTGGTGGAGGAACGCACACATGAACTGCGCGACGCCAGTCATGCGGCAGAAACAGCCAACCGTGCAAAGTCACAGTTTCTGGCCACCATGAGTCATGAAATACGTACCCCCATGAATGGGGTACTGGGCATGACCGAACTGTTGCTGGACAGTGACCTTTCTTCTACGCAGCGGCGCTATGCCGAGACCGCTCACAACTCCGGCGAGGCACTGCTCACCATCATCAATGACATTCTCGACTTCTCGAAAATCGAGGCGGGAAAAATGGAGCTGGAATCAATCGACTTCAGCCCGTCGCAGATCACTGAAGACGTTGTGGGGTTGCTGGCAGAACGCGCACATCGCAAGGGCCTTGAGCTGGCCAGCCGGATTGACTCCAACGTACCGATGGCCGTCAAGGGCGACCCGCACCGGCTGCGCCAGATCCTGCTCAACCTGGTGAGCAATGCCATCAAGTTTACCGAACGGGGGGCGGTGGTTGTGTCGATTGCTGTCGACACAGCCCAGACCACTCGCCTGCTTTTCGGCGTGCATGACACCGGTATCGGCATGGATGCCTCAACCCTGCAACAGCTTTTCAAGCCCTTTGTTCAGGCGGACAGCTCACATGCCCGCCGCTTTGGTGGTACCGGACTCGGTCTGGCGATTGTGAAACAACTCGTAGAGCTGATGGGAGGAAGCATTCAGGTCGACAGCATCCCTGACCAAGGCACTCACTTTCGCTTCAGCCTGACGCTGCAGCCCTCGGAAACAATGATTACCTCAGGCATGACTGCGGACCTGAATGGCTTGCGAGTGCTGGTCGTGGACGACCATCCAACCAATCAGGAAATCCTCAAGCACCAGACCAGCATGCTGGGCATGCACTGCGATACGGTGGGCAATGCCGCCAGTGCCCTGGCAACCCTGCGCGCCGCGCAAAACAATGGCCTCCCATACGACTTTGCCCTTATCGACATGCAAATGCCGGAAATGGATGGCATTGCCCTTGGCCTTGCGATTAAAACAGATCCCACACTTTCCAGTGTACGTCTGATCCTGCTGACTTCCCTGCTGAATCCCGGAGACCTGCTCACCGCACGCACCACAGGCTTTTCACATCACCTGAACAAGCCGGCACGCACCCACGAGATTTATGAGGCCATGCGTAGCTGCCTTGAAACAAACCCGGTCGATGAAAGCCAGTCTCCCTCCCGGCGACCAGATCCCGCCTGGGAAGGACTCCGTATTCTGCTCGCAGAAGACACTCCTACAAATCAGGAAGTCGCCAAGGCCATGTTGCGCGGACTGGGATGTACCGTGGACATCGTCACCAATGGTCGAGAAGCCGTTGAGGCCTGGGCCACGCAGGAATACGACCTGATCCTGATGGATTGCCAAATGCCGGAAATGGATGGCTTTGCCGCAACCCGGCTCATACGGGATGCCGATAACAATGCTGGCCGGAAGCGCTATATTCCTATCGTGGCAGTGACCGCGAGTGTTCTGGCCGACGAACGCGCCGCCTGCATGGAATCCGGCATGGATGATGTGTTGGGCAAACCATTCCGGCGTGCCGAACTGCTGGACATATTGCGTCGCTGGTTACCAATCACGGGCACAAGGCCCGGTACCACTGTTCCCGGGAGCCGACTCTGATGTCTCGCCACCAGGCTCATGCCAGACTTGAAACAATCATTCTTTCAGTTGCTGCATGGGCGTGGATGTGCGCTGCGCCATTAGCAATGTCCGCCGAACCGGATCTGTTCGAGATGCCGCTTGAGTCACTGATGGAAGTGCGCGTCTCGGTGGCTTCTCCCTATGAAGAAACGGTTTTCAACGCTGCCGCCTCTGTCGCTGTGCTGCAACCGGAAGACTGGGAACGGCGCGCCGCCCAGACACTGGGCGAAGCCCTGGAACAGGTGCCTGCTGTATCCACCTACACATCTCTGGGTGGCGCACGCATGTTTGCTGTGCGGG
Source organism: uncultured Moraxellaceae bacterium (assembly GCA_964347985.1). Lineage (GTDB taxonomy): Bacteria > Pseudomonadota > Gammaproteobacteria > Pseudomonadales > Moraxellaceae > UBA2031. The sequence goes on along the minus strand of CAYGBB010000001.1, from coordinate 27,301 downwards.
GATACGCCACCGAATTATCCGCTCGCGGTATCGCCACCTTGCTGGATGGCGTCCCGCTCAACAATTACAGCTACGCCACTTCTGCCTACGACCTGCCCTTCATCCCGCTGGATCTGCTGGGCCGGATCGAAATGATCAGGGGGCCCGGCAGCACCCTCTACGGTTCGGATGCCTTTCATGGTGTACTGGATATCCACACGCGCAGCCTGGGTGATGCCAGCAGGCACCTTGCTGCACGTGCTGGCAGCCATGAAGACGGATCGCTAAGCCTGATCGGCAATACCGCCACAAAAACCATTCGCATTGATGGCGGACTGGCCCTGACCCATCAGGGCGACCGTGATCTTACCTATACATACACTGATGCGTTCACCGGGCAGGCAGGCACTGGTGTACGCGACAATCATGAACATGATGCCTCCGGTTTCCTGCATGTTGAAAGTGGCGAAAGCCCATCAGACTTCGGTCTATGGCGACTCAGCCTGTATGGCAACCGTTATGACTCACGCGGGTTTCCCGCCATTGGCACCCAGTTCTATCAACCACTGCAAAACAGTTTTCAACTTGCCAGCCTGAGCCTTTCTGGTGCGCATGACGTCATGGGGCAGGAGTCTGATTTCTGGCAAGCACAATTACTGCACCAGCGAGAATTGACACACTCGCTTGAACTCGAAATAAAGGCTTTCCAGTGGGAAAGTGACCAGACCTGGATAGCCAACCTGCAGGACTACCCTGACTCACTCACCACCCTCGGTAATGTTGTCCTGCCATGCCGCACCAGCCCGGGCCAAACCGGTGTTTCCCCCCTCTACTGTCCTCACACACTGTCGCAGGGCACTGCTGACCGGAGACGTGGACTGGAGGCGCTGCTGCGTCCACAAAATGCCCTGTTCGGCAATACCCGTTGGGCCGTTGGATTCGGACGCAACTGGCTGACCATCACCGACGCCTTTGTCCGGCGCCAACCCGATAATGCCCCCCTCTATGTGGAAACTCAGTCCCCGTACAAAGGCGCTTCCCGCCACATTGATCATGCCCTGCTGCATGTACGCAGTGACTTTCATGATGGCAAATTTGCTGCCGTCTACGGGCTGCGCTGGGATGGCTACAGCGATGTGGGCAGCGCAACATCGCCCCGTCTTGGACTCATCTGGACGCATAGCAAGAACTGGACGGGTAAACTGCTTTACAGTCACGCCTTCCGCGCACCCAGCGCTGCCGAGCAATATGGCGGGGGCACCGGCTCGAACCAGCTGCCAAACCCGGACATCAAGGCAGAAACCATCGATACCCTTGAAATGATCTGGCAATACAAGAGCCAGCAACAAGCGACCGAACTGGTTCTGTTCTCCAGCCACTGGAAGGATGGCATTGTGCTCGGCCCGGTTGGGCTGGGAGAAAACCAGTACCAGAATACAGGGCGCAACAATGCCCAGGGCGTTGAACTCAGCCATCATCACCAGTGGGGGGCGTGGCGACTGGAGGGAAATGCCGCCTATGTGACAAGCAGGAACAAGACATCCGAGAGTGAATACAACGCCTTCCCTACATGGACACTCAACCTGGGATTGGGTTACCGCTTCCTGACAGACTGGGAGGCCTGGCTGAATGAGCGCGCCCTGCTCGATCGCACCCGTACCGACTCACTCGGCATGACTCGGGCAAAAGCTGCGCCAGACCATTTCAGAACCGACGTTCATGTGAACTGGAAGCCACGTAATTACCAGCTCAATTTCGATATCCGCAATCTGTTTGACCGGAAGAACATTGCACCGGCAATGTACAACGCCGATGGCGGCCTGCCGGATGAACGCCTCAGTGCTCATGTCGGCGTAACGAAGACCTGGTAAAAAATCCTGCCAAAAACAACGGCCGCAATTGCGGCCGTTGTTTTTGTACCCGGTTGACTCACAGCGTCAGTACATACTGCGTCAGGCTATCAACGTCACCACCATTTGCTGCACACCAGGGATGCGGCGCAGCTGGCATGCCAATGGGCTGTGCAGTTCCCATTTCACCAGGACCATACTCACGGCGCATTTTCTGGTAATCCCAGTAGTAGTGACCATCATCCCACGGCACTGTCACAAAATACTTGTGACGCTCAATGAAACGATTGCGCTTGGTAGACGGGTCGGTGGTGCTGTACTCCACATTCTTGTATACCCGGAACACATCACCCTTGCGATTCAGGTCCGGCCATGCGGCAGGCTGGTCAGGGGAACCCAGTGCAGGACGCACCGCAGCATGCAGGGTGTAGTACTGGTTGTAGAGCGCAGTACCCTCCGTACAACGATCCGGATTCACTAGATCTTCCATGTTGCGCACATGGCCATCAGTCAACAGGCCACGTGACTGCACCCAGTACATGTCGCGCAGGAAAGTGGCACGAATGGACTGCTGATCCTTCTGGTAAATCGTTGGCGTAAAGAAGCGACCAACCTGGTCCAGACGGAACATGCGCTCATTGGTATTGGCACCCAGCTTGTCACCATGACAGCTGGCACAATCGCGATCAAACGCTGTTTTGCCCTGATTAACCGAGCTGACCACACCCGGGAATGATTTCCATCCCCCTTGCACAAACTGGCCCTCCGTCAGAGATGCATTACCGGTCTGTGCTGCAAGCTGGCCTTTCGACTTCAGCCAGCGATAGAGACCCACATTGCGCAGATCATTGTCATCACCATCCAGCGTCGTCATGTAGGCAGTCAGCGCCTTCAGGTCATCCGCACGCATCGAGCCCATGGCACCATCCGGTTCCTCGGAATGGATATAGGAGCCTTCAAACCCCACGTACGATTCCGTGTGCGACAACGAACGCCGGATCGGCATGTAGTTAGTCACATTGGGAATCGTGATCGGCGAGAACTGGTAATCATTGTCAGTCTCACTGCCTTCACCCGTCGCGCGCACGATGTTGTGTTCACCTACGCCGGCTGGCATGTAGTACAGAAGCGTAGTCTTGTCGATGTCGGCATTACCCGGTGCCCAGGATGGCCCGGCCTCATTGCCTTCAATTCCCTTGAATGTCGCCGTGGTTGCACCGGCCTTGTCACCCAGCACCGTCCACTTCATGCTCCATTCCGGATTGGGCAACCCGGGGACTACCTTCGTTACCTGCTGGCCGGGTGTTTTCTCGTAGCTGATGCGATAGCCATGACATGATGCACAGTTGAACCCCGACCACGCGCCATTGCCCGTGTAGGGATGGCTCGATTCCGCCGTGCGGTACCCTACCCAACCAGTGTTCTTCGTATTGCCCTTGGTTTTTTGCGGCGTTACCAGCAGCAGGCCCGGAATCGGATTCGGCATGGGGTAGGGATCAAAATACACATCGTTGATCGCCTCGGCCGGCACCTCTCCTGCTACTGTCTTGTAAGCACCAAACAGCTTGCGCGGGTCAGCCGGCTGACGCGTGATCGGGTCTGTTGTCTTGTATGAAAATATCTTGGCCCAATCAAGATCGCGCATTTTGTGCGCCAGCCCGATGTTGTAATCATATGACCAGAAAATCTTCCGCCCTTGTGCGACCAGGCTTGTCAGTCCGGTATTGCTGACATTGACCTTGATGGGTGTGATGGCCTTTGTCTCGGCACCCAGCTCGGAAACCACATCGCATTTGTGCTGATAAAAATCACTGGTGATACGCTTGGTTTGTGCGTCAATCACATTGTGAGCCTGCCCCGGTTTGGTCAGAGAGCCCATGCGTCCGACACGCTTCTGCACCTGAAGCCGGATCGGACCCGCACTGGCATGTACCGGCACCTTGAATCTCACTTCGGTATCCGTCCAGCCCAGAACATCCTTCGGCCAGGTGCTGTGTTTCTGATCCAGCTCGTAATTTACTTCGGCAATAATATCGAGCATCTGCTTGTACATGCTGAGATCGGTTTCCAGCACCCGGCTGTTGCCAATCATGATCTTGCTGAAGTCGATATCCGTTCCCTGACCAAAGCCGGTACCACGCAAGGTAATCGTGTCGCCCGGCTTGATCGTTGGAACAGCCGTGGAACCAGCTGTCCATGCCTGGACACCATTCACCAGCATGCTGCTGGCTACTGGCGTCGGAAATGACATGGCCGACAGCGTACGCCTGAACTCGCGCGTGGCATCGTAATTACAGACCTTTTCCTGCTCGGGGAAGCTGGGAGCCGCAAGGCTCCAGCCGGGCAGTATCAGCAGGGTCAATAACCCCAGTGCCTGTCCTGTTCTTGTTGTTTTCATGATGGTCACCCTCCTGGCACCGGCATTATGGATTCCGGCTAGTGCATCTTGCACATCCAGCATCCATCAGCCCCCCTTCCTTGGGAGGGTAAAAGGACCTTGGGGAGGCGAAAGGAACACGATGTTTACCGGTTTGGGTATCCGTGATAGCCTTTCATCACCTGAAAGCAGTCGTTCATCCATAAAAAAACAATAAAAATCAGGGAGATGGCCATGCCTGGTAAAAAAAACCACGGTCGCGAGCCGGGCAACCGAATTGCTCGTCCAGAACTGCTGAGCCTGCTGGACCGCAGTGCCGACTATGCCCTGACGCTGTTGCTTGCCCCTCCCGGCTTCGGCAAGACCACCCTCCTCCAGCAATGGCGATGGCAACTACCGGAACGACGTACTGTCGTGATGGTTCTCGACCCTCGCGATGCCGACCCGGTGCATTTCTTTACCCGCCTGACCGATGCCCTGCGTGAAGTGGTCACCAACTTTGATACGGTGTCCTATACCCCGCTGGGCGCCGACATCCATTTGCCTGCACACAGCGTAGCCGAGTCGCTGCTGCAGGCCTTTCAGGCAGTGGAAGATGAACTGTTCATCGTGCTCGATGATTTCCAGCTAGCCCGTCACCAACTGGTCCAGGATGCCTTTTCTGCCTTGCTCGAGTACCTGCCAGCGCAAGTGCATTTCATCATTGCCACCCGTGAATACCCGGATTTTTCCCTGAGCCGCCTCAAACTGGCCAACCGCCTGCTGCTGATTGATGGGCATGACCTGCGCCTTACGCCAGCCCAGGTCAGTGCGTTGGCAGTAAAAATGGACATTGAGATTCCTGATGCCAGCCATATCAGCCAGCTGCTGCAACAAACCGAGGGCTGGATGGCAGGCGTGAAAATTGCCTTGCTCGCCTGTGCGCGTGCCGGAGACAGTGCCCTGTCGGCATTCAGTGGTTCGCAGCCAGAACTGGTGGACTATTTTGCTCACGTGGTATTGCGTGGATTATCAGAAGATCAGCGTGACTTTTTATTGTTCTCGTCATTGCTCGAGCGTTTTGATGCTGCCTTGTGCGATACCGTACTAGTGCGCGAAAACTCGGCAGGTCTGATTGACCGCCTGATGTCGCAGGGACTGTTCCTGCACATGATCGAGCAACGCCCGGGCTGGTTTCGCTATCACCCCTTGTTCCAGGACTTCCTGCGCAACCGCCTGACCATAGAACAACCGGATCGTCAGTCCTCTTTGCACGAAGCAGCGGCTCGCGAGTGGCTTCTCCGTGGCGAAGATGAAATGGCACTGAGCCATGCCGAGCAGACAAAACGTCCCGGATTCTTTCTGGAAGTTCTGCGCAAAAGCTGTGAGCGCTGGTCCCGCAAGGGCGACTGCAGCAACATCATCCGGTGGCTGGACCCGCTGCCCGACGACGTTGTTCTTTCGGATCGGGATCTCAGCATATCCCTCATCAGCGCACTGATACTGTCGCGCCGGTTCAATCAGGCCCGCTACTATCTGGATGCCCTGCCGCAACAGGAAAACAGGCAAACACTTGACGAATCCACACTGCTCTTCCTGGAACTGATGCTGCAACTTTTCCAGCATGACACTGATTTCCGGCTCAATGCCGACCAGGCCCTGCTGATACGGTCCAGCCAGAATCATGACATTCGTGCATTCTCTCTGGCTATTCTGGCGTATCACTATCTTCTGCATGGCGACTTCAACAATGCGCTCCAGTACGCCGAACAGGGAAAAGTCGTTCTGGAGCAGCTTGGTTATGACTATCTGGGCAGTTATGCCGACCTCATCCTGATTCTCTGCCACCGCAACACCGGGCGCATGTTTGAAGCCATGCAGAATGCAGAAAACAATTACCAGCAACTGCGCCACGTTCCGCATACACCAACCTGGATTAATGCGGCAACGGCTGCTGCCGTCGTTCGATATGAACAGAACCGGACACAAGACGCACTTAATCTTCTCGAAGAGCTGGTCCCGGTAGTCAGCTCCTCCTGCGCAACAGAAATCATTGCCTACACCTATCTCACCCTCTCGCGCCTGTTAAGCCTTCGCCACGAGACTGCCAGGGCAGCCCGCTTGCTCTCCCAACTCAAGCGCATTCTGCAACTCGGGAATTATGATCGCTTCATGAGTCAGGTGGTCTTTGAAGAACTGCGTCAGGCTCATGCAGAAAATGATCGTGACTCAATGGACCGCATTGCTGAGGCCTCTCAACTGCAGGAACGGCTGGCCAATGGCACATGGCGACGCACCCGCCCCTACGACGAGGCATGGGAACGTTACGGGCTGGCTACCGCACTCTGGTTATGTACTCACCAGCGTTTTGAAGAGGCCGAACATATCCTTGAGATAATCCTGGGCGCCCTGAAAAAAAGTGGAGCCAACTCACGAGCCGTAGTCGTGGAGGCCAATCTTGTCCTGACCCGCCATCTCATGGGTGACGACAATGTTGCTCTGCATCGACTGAAAAAACTGGTCGACCACTACAGCATCGCCTGCATAAACCGCACGGTATTTGACGAAGCACCTGGGCTGGGAGGATTTCTCAAACGCTGTCACGAAGTCGGCAACCTGCCCCTGCCTGCCATTTATGTGGAAATGTTCAAGGATTTGCTGCAGGGCAACCTCAGTGCAGACGCAGAATTACGGGATGACTCCACCCTTTTGACCGCCAAGGAACAGGAAGTACTGCAACTGTTGCGCAACGGGCTCAGCAACAACGAAATCAGTACCCGGATCGGCGTTGCGCTTTCCACCACGAAATGGCATCTGAAAAACATCTTTGCCAAGCTCGGAGTCAGCAATCGCATGGCAGCCATCCTGCAGGCATCACAAGGCAACTCAGACATACGTGCCCACATCTGGGCGACCTTTTCAAGCGCCGCCACAGCCTTGGCAACATACCCCCTGCTGGAAATTTTTTAAGGACACTCCGGACCAGGCGAAAAACGGCCCGGCAATAAAGACTCAGGAATGTGTGGCCAGCCGGTAAAGTACATGACTCCGGTAACCGGTCACGACCTCGACAAACCCCTGCAGCGATTGCTCCAGTCCGGGGTCACTGACATCCATGAGCAAGGGCCGTCCATGCAATGCCTTGAGCTTTTCATGGGTGGCAACAATCAGCATGTGCTCGCGACCAATGGCATGCAGTACCGCCGGCGTAAGCTGCTGATTCCCTCGCCCGAGCAGCATGCCTTGTCCGCCCGTCGCTGTAATGACCAGATGGCAATCACCGGCATGGGCAAATGCCTCCAGAGTGGCAGCATCAGCATCCGTGGCCACGACCTCACCATCCCGCACCACATCCATGCCCAGCAGGGTATTTGGCAGGCCCAGCGCCTCCATGACGGCCGCAGGGGTAGTGCCCGGGCCTATAATCCAGGTCCCGCCCTTTTCCTGCATGCGCTCGACAACGTCGGCGGCTATTTCCTGCAACACCAGTGCCTCGATCTCCTTGCCGTTGCATTTGACCTGCTGCAGATACCGCCCCTCGGCAGGTACGCGCATTTCACCGAAATGGCGTGCCTGTACCCGACCGGCACGCAAGGCTCCTTCATCAATGTCACGAACATCCGCCGTCTCGATCAGTACCAGCTCGCCCTTGAGTAACAGCTGCACCACTTCAGCCGCTGCACGGGGTGTTACGGCAAACACCCCGGAATGCATCTTTACCCCTGCCGGAACCCCCAATACCGGCAAGGCCAGGCCAATTGCACTGCAGATATCCCGGGCCGTACCATCGCCACCCGCAAACAGGAGCAGGTCTGCACCGGCCTCCCGTATTGCCCGCGCGGTAGCAATGGTATCGGCAGCAGAAGTATTAAATGCAGAGGTAGTGGCAATGGGGCTTGCGGCAACAGGGGTATGCACGGTCGTGGTATCAAATCCCAGCTCCAGAGCCAGATCCGCCCCCATTGTTCCAGCTGCTGTCAGTACCTGAATACGGTCTCGCCAGGGCAGCAATGCCTCCAGGACGGCGCGTGCCCGTATTGGCGCCTGCGCTGTTGCGCCGCGCGCCAACGCCTCCGCAGCCACGCCATCACTGCCCTTGAGCGCCACGCTCCCACCCAGCCCAGCCAGAGGATTGACGAGAAGCCCCAGGCGGAAGGCTTCCCCCCGCAAATGCGAATTATTTACAGTCAAATCTTTCATAGTTCGTTACACATTACAGTGACTCATGCAATACGCCGGGAAAACGGCTCCCTATACTGAGTTCATGAAAGGTGACCCCGGTCACACCACGGCAATTGATGAGTTGACGGTTGCCACTGCAGCCAGTGCCACAAGATGGCCAAGCGAGGTGAATGATGCAAGCCAAAGAGAACCTGATGACCGATCTGTCCCGCGGCAATCCGTTCCATGGCGCCGCCTTGCTGGATGATCAGGGACGGGAAATCCCGATCACCGAAGAGATGATCATGCAGGCCTGCGACGAACTCATGAAGCACTGGCAGTTTCCCGGTAACAACAACTGACGCCCATGGTACCTGAGTATTCAGAAGGTACTTGAGTATTCAAAAGGTGCCTGAGTACTCAGCCCTTGCACAAAACAAGATCCTCGCTACGGCGGGGATTTTTTTTGCCTGGTCAGCCTCGCCAGGCCAACCTCGCCAGCAATCGCAGGGGAGGACTCATTACCGGACCGATTGTTCTCCCTGCAGCAACAGACAATCAGCAAAACACGGATTTTTCCCCTTTCACGAATAGAGGAAACTATGATCATTGCAAGAGGAGATTACCATGTCTGCCACCATCAGCCGCCCCGTCACCCGCCTGGTTCGAGGTGTCCCCGCCAGTGATGGCGCCGGCGTCAAACTCAACCGTGTCATTGGCACTTCCATTGTGCCGGATATTGACCCGTTTCTCATGCTGGACGAGTTCCGCTCGGACCAGGCCGGCGACTATATTGCCGGCTTTCCCGACCACCCGCATCGAGGCTTTGAAACCGTCACCTATATGCTGGCCGGGCGTATGCGCCATCACGACAATCATGGCCATAGCGGCCTCATGGTGCCCGGCTCGGTGCAATGGATGACGGCAGGCCGCGGCATTGTGCACTCAGAAATGCCGGAGCAGGAAGACGGCCTTATGTGGGGCTTTCAGCTATGGGTAAACCTGCCTGCCCGGGACAAGATGGTTGCTCCGCATTATCAGGAGTTCTCGCCAGAGTCGATCCCCGTGGTAATACCAGTTGAAGGGACTGAAATCAGGCTGATCGCCGGAAAGCTGGAGGGAGCGGAGGGTCCTGTAAGAGGCATTGCTACAGCCCCACTTTACTGGGACATCACACTCGCGCCCGATGTGGCCTACGCAGCGCAGGTACCCGATACTCACCAGGCATTTCTCTACATATTTCAGGGAGATGCATTGGTAGGACCAGATTCTGGACACAAGGCGTCGCAAGGGCAAATGGCAGTGCTCGGAACTGGTAATACCATTGAAATTCATTCAGGCAGTGCTGGTACACGCCTGCTGTTGATTGCAGGCCAGCCGCTGCGCGAACCAGTCGCCCGTTACGGCCCCTTTGTCATGAATACACAGGAGGAGATCCAGCAGGCGTTTCAGGACTACCGCGAAGGCCGCTTTTGAGTGGCCTTCCGGTGAGACCGTCACATCAGCACTAGCCGGTTCAAGGCCGCCACAAGCGGGCGATCACGCTCGTAGATGTCCATCTTGAAAGCCACATAGCCATCCGGCGCTATGTCGACGGTCCAATACGCCAAAAGGATCGGAATTGGTGTGACCAGATTGACTTGCCTGGTCTTGCCTTCACTAATGGCAGCATCCAGCCCGTTCCGGTCCCACTGCACCGGGTCATCCATCAACAAAACGGCCAGCTCATGCCCATTCTCGACACGGATACAGCCTGAGCTGAAAGCCCGCTGGTTGGAGTCGAACAACTCCTTGTGCGGGGTATCGTGCAGGTAAACGGCATAGGGATTGGGAAAGCGGATGGCCAACTCACCCAGTGAGTTCTTCTCGCCCGCATCCTGGCGCAAGATGATGTTGCCCGGTCGCCACCAGTTGACTGCCGACGCCGCTATCGCGCGGCCATCAGCGGTAAATACCCTCATCCGGTGCTTCTTCAGGTAGTTGCGGTTCTTGCGAATGGCGGGCAGCACATCCTTGTCCATGATGGTCGGTGGCACGGTCCATGTCGGGTTCAGGGTCAGGTGGGTAATGCTGGCCCGAAACACCGGGGTCGAGCGGTAGGCCCTGCCCACCTGGACACGTGAGCGCCATACCGCCCTGCCGTCCTTTATGTAGGCAATACGAAAGCCGGCAATATCCACCACGACCATCGGGCCCTTGCCCATATCCCGCACCCAGCGCATCCGTTCAAGGTTGGCACGAATCTGGTCAATACGGTCTCGCACGGGAATATTGAGCGCATTCACGGTTTGCGGCCCCACACTGCCATCCGCAGTCAGGTAGGCCTCACGCTGGAAGCGTATGACAGCCTTGGCCAGCTCATCGTCAAAAAAGGCTGGCACCCCTTGAGGAATATAGGTCGCCAGGCCGGCAATTTGCAGACGCGTGCGAAGGATGACAACACGGGGATCAGTCATGCCGGGCTTTAGCGACTTGCCAGCCGGCAACATGGGCCAGCCGCCCTCCATTGCCAGCCCGCGCAGACGTGCCAGGGCAGAACGCAAGCCGTTGTACTCCTGCCGCGCCGGACGGGCATAGCTGAACACACCGGCTAGCTGGCCCGATTCGGCAGCCTCACTTGCCTTGGCCCACAGCTCACCCACGCCTTGCTGGTTACTGGTGAAGTTCCAGTGCGGGTCCAGCGCTGCCGGATCGACCTTGCCGCGGTACAGATGGAGCAAGGCCAGCAAATACCCCCGGGTGGCGAGCATCTCCATCTCAGGAGATGCCCCCCCTGTCTGCAGCCAGTCCCGCAACCGCTCTACCCCGTAATCGGCAGGAGCAAGGCCATCCGTGGCTACCTCATCAAGCGCCGTCAGCAAGGCGGCCAGGCGACCGTTCGCCATCCAGAAAGGACCGGACCCAAGCCTGGGAGTAAAGCTGGCAACTGCCACGGCCATGGCCCTTTCATCACGGTCCGCCATACTGCGGCTCATCAAAGCCGCGCCCTCGGCATCCAATGACGGGGCGGTCTCCACCTCAGGCTCAAGGGCAACTGCCAGTAGTGGTGCCATAAACAACCACCCAATAACCATCAGCCGAACCATACTAGCTTTACTCACTACATCCTCCCTTGCAGTGCATGCACGCCATATCACATCCCGAAAGGCGTGTTGCAGTTGGTTACGATTCTACCTTGTTCATCCTGCCCCAAACTGGCAGGATGAACTTATTACGCAGAACGTCTGCGAGGGATTGCGCCACGAAAGGCTCCTGTCTGGTTAGGGAGCGTGAATGACCTTGTCCTCGCGGAGTGCTATTTATGCGCCATTTGTTGTCTGCTTTCACCCTCGCCATTACGTTTGCTGTGGCTCCCCTGGTCGCCCATGCCGGCCAGACCAGCCTGGGCAGTCGACTTCAGGCCGCCGCTCCCGATGCCGATCCGGCAGTACTGCAGCTCGCGGCCAATGCGCTGAGCTGTGCCACCGCCCATGGCATGACTCCCTCCGGTCGCCTGGCAGTCATCGATTACTCTCGTCCTTCTACCTCGCCTCGCCTTTGGGTATTTGAAACCCGGGATGAAGGCCGCCTGCTGTATCGCGAACTGGTGGCACACGGCAAACACACAGGTGACAACCTGGCCAAAAGCTTCTCGAACGAAGAAGGCAGCCTGCAATCCAGCCTGGGCCTGTTTCGCACCATGGATACTTATCAGGGTGGCAACGGGTATTCGATGCGTATGGATGGATTGGAGCCCGGCTTCAATGATCAGGCCATGAAGCGCTATATCGTGATGCACGGTGCGCCGTATGTGAATTCAGACACGGCAAAGAAGCTCGGTCGACTGGGCCGCAGCTGGGGCTGCCCGGCAGTTCGGGAAGGGGTGGCACGTGAAATCATCGACACGCTGAAAGGCGGCCACTTTGTATTTTCGTACTATCCAGACAAGAAATGGTTAAGCCGCTCACGCTTCCTGAACTGCACACCAACGGTAGCGTTGCGGTCACAACAGCTGAAGGAAGTCCTGAACTAAGAATTGCTTACGTTTTGGTACGCCCCCCCTCTCTGGAACTACTTGGTAGAGGGGGAGCCACACTTCGTATCCCGCATCCCCTTTGGCGTACTCCTGAATATAAGTTTGCCCGTATTGATGCGTGACCAATTGCGCTATATATGATTGAATATAGCGCAATTGTCATGATCGTTTTTACGAGACACAGGGAGAACACCGCCTTGAAGCCGGCAATAATCTGGGGTGCCCTCCTCATCTGCTTGCTGAGCACAGCCAGCCACGCAGACGGAGTCATGGTCTATGCATCAGCGAGCCTTACTGATGCCATCAAGGAAGTCTCGTCCCACTGGCAATCCACCCATAAAGTCACCATCAAAAGCTCTTTTGCCTCCTCCTCCACACTGGCCAAACAAATCGAAGCAGGTGCACCCGCCGATATATTTGTTTCTGCGGACATTAAATGGATGGATTACCTTGCCAGCCGGCAGCTGATCATCCCGTCGTCGCGACGCAACCTGTTAGGCAATGCACTGGTGATGATCGCACCGGCTTCCGAAGCCAGAAAAATACCCATGACGAAAGGCAAAGCGCCTGCGGTAACAGGGCGGTTATGCATGGGAGCACCGGCAAGTGTTCCCGCCGGAATCTATGGCAAACAGGCACTGACAAACCTTGGCTGGTGGCCGGCGCTGAAAAAAAACATTGTGGGTACGGAAGATGTTCGTACTGCACTGGCGTTTGTTGAACGCGGTGAATGCCCACTGGGAATCGTTTATCAAACCGATGCCAGAACAAGCACCAAGGTCATGGTGGCAGGCAGATTCCCTGCGGGCCTGCATGACCCTGTCGTTTATCCATTTGCCCTGTTGCCCAAGGCATCTCCCGTCGCACGTGAATTTTTCATCTACCTGATCGGACCAGAGGCACAGAAAGTATTTGTGCGCCATGGCTTCGTCATCCTTGAGCGCTAAGTTGTCCGCATGCTGACCCCTGAAGAATGGAGCGCACTTGAACTCTCGCTGAAAGTGGCGACCTGGTGCATGGTTTTGGGGCTATTACCCGGCATTGCCCTGGCCTGGTTGCTGGCACGAAAAGAGTTCATCGGAAAAGGATTGGTGGATGCACTGATCTTGCTGCCAATGGTGCTACCCCCGGTAGTACCTGGCTATCTGTTGCTGGTTGCTTTTGGACGAAACGGCTGGGCTGGAAAGTTCCTGCATGAATGGTTTGGCATCAGCCTGGCGTTCAACTGGACGGGCGCGGTACTGGCGTCGCTGATCATGGGACTGCCATTGATGATCCAACCCATCCGGCTCGCCTTTCAACTCATCGACTCCCGACTTGAAAATGCAGCGCGTACTCTGGGGGCCGGCCCCTGGCGTGTTTTCTTTACCATTACCCTGCCCTTGTCGCTCCCGGGCATTCTGGTTGGAGCAATCCTGTCGTTCAGCCGGAGTCTCGGCGAATTTGGCGCGACCATCACGTTTGTTGGCAACATTGAGGGGGAAACCCGCACCCTGCCACTCGCCATTTATTCTTATGTTCACCAGCCGGGTGGTGAAGCGCCCGCGATGCGTCTGATCTGGCTCTCTATCGCCCTGGCGCTGGGGGCATTACTGATCAGCAATGCCATGACGCGGCGGGTACAGAAACAGCTGGGGTATCGTGACCATGCTTGAGATGGATCTGCATTGGCAGCGTGGCGACTTTTCCTTGCAGGCCACTGCCCGCATGGATAGCAGGGTGACAGGTTTGTGCGGGGCCTCTGGGGTGGGGAAAAGCACATTACTGGCGTTGATTGCAGGCCTGCAAAAGCCGGATTCCGGCTATATCGTGCTTGATGGGCAGGCGCTGGTCGACACCCGAAAAAGAATATTTCTGCCCCCGGAGAAGCGCCACATCGGGCTTGTCTTCCAGGATGCTCAGCTATTTCCTCATCTCTCTGTAAAACATAATCTTCTCTTCGGCTTTCATCGCCTGACGCCGGAAGAACGGAAGTTTTCGCTGGAGGAAATTGTCAGCCTTCTGGAAATCGGACATCTTCTGGAACGGCACCCTCGCCTTCTGTCCGGAGGAGAGAAACAGCGCGTGGCCCTTGGCCGGGCGCTGCTGTACTCGCCTCGACTCTTGTTGCTGGATGAACCGCTGTCATCTCTGGATGAAAAGCGCAAACAACAGATACTGCCATTCCTCCTCCGTGTTCGCGACGAACTGAAAATGCCGATGCTGTTTGTCAGCCATGTTCAGGAGGAGGTACGTTATTTGTCTGAAGAAATATGGATTATTGAAGCAGGCATCCTGATACCCGCCGATCAGGGAATTACTGCCTGATCAGCTTGTCCAGTGCATCCCGATACCCATCAGCAACAGCTTCCAGAGCGACCTGCAACTGCTGATAGTGCTGCAAAACCTCTTTGCCCTTATCGGTCACCACAGCCCCGCCACCATGACTCCCACCGGCGGATGAGGTTACCAGTGGCGACAGGAAACAGCGGTTCATGGTGTCCACCAGCAGCCAGGCACGGCGGTAACTCATGCCCATATGCTTGGCAGCCGCCGAAATGGAGCCCGTCTCTTCAATTGCCAGCAACAGGTCCACTTTGCCGGGGCCCATGGCAATTTCGTCATCCCGCATCAGGCGGGTACGAACCTGTAGCACGCTCCGCTGAGTCATCTCTTGTACCTGGTCGCAGAAAAGCATCAGAAGCAATATGTTACCCGGATCAAGAACTGCTTCGCACTACGGGTAATGGATCATTGCTCCTTGCGACCACCGATCAAGCGAAACGCGAACTGCTTGAGATCATCCAGATACGTATAGACCACGGGCACCACGATCAGGGTCAGCAAGGTGGAGGTAATCACCCCTCCGATAATGGCATGAGCCATTGGAGCGCGTTGCTCTGCACCTTCCCCCAAGCCCAGCGCCAGTGGCACCATGCCCATCACCATCGCTGATGTTGTCATCAGGATGGGGCGCAAACGCGTTCGGCCGGCATTCAGAATGGCGGTTGTACGATCCTGTCCCCCTTGTACCGCCACATTGATGAAATCGACAATCAGGATGGCATTCTTGGTCACCAGCCCCATCAGCATGATCACGCCAATGATCGAGAAAATGTTCAGCGTGCTGCCAAACAGGAACAGCGCGGCAAACACACCGATCAGTGACAGCGGTAACGAGGTCATGATGGAAACCGGATGCAGAAAACTGTTGAACTGTGAACCCAGCAACATGTAGATAAAAATCACGGCCAACAGAAGTGCAGAGCCGGCATAGCCGATGGACTCCGCCATGTCCTTGTTCTGGCCTTCTGTCTCGAACCGGTATCCAGGTGGCAGCTTGATGCTTTCCTGCAGTTTCTTGATATCCGTGCCCACATCACCGGCCGGGCGTCCTTCCACATTGGCCTGAATCAGCACTTCGCGGAACAGGTTACGACGATTGATCTGCGCGGCACCGGTCGTTTCAGAAATCTCGACGACCTGCCCCAGCGTCACCATGTTCTGGGCACCGGTAGCCGGATCAATCACGCCACTGGCAACAGGCAAAGCACCCAGATCACTGATGGTGCGGCGCTCTTCACGTGGTAACTGCACATTCACGTCATAGTTCTCACCACTGGCATCCTGCCAGGTCGTCACATCGTCACCGGCGAGCAATGGGCGCAGTGTCGCACCGAGACGGCCGACACTCAGCCCCAGATCGGCGGCCTGCTCACGATTGATGTTAACTGCCACGGTCGGCTTGGGTGCCAGCAATGAGGTTTCAATATCCACGAGCCCCGGGATCTTGTGCATACCGGTTGCGATGTCATTTGAAATCTTGCGCAGCTGCTCCAGATCGTCACCCTGCACCGAGAGCATGATGGGCTTGAGGCCACCCGACACGGCCTCTTTTGCCGCGGCCACCGACGTCAGGGAAATGCCTGCCACCAGCGAAATGCGCTTGCGCATGTGGGTCACCAGCTCTTTCTGGCTACGCTCACGTTCGGATTTCGGCTTGAGTTTCACCCGGATACCGGCATGATCCTTGCCGATATTCATACCGGTATTAATGGTGGCGTAGCTGGCCAGCACTTCCGGGTATTCGCGGATAATGGCATCGACCTGCAGCACTTTCTGCTGGGTGTATTCAAGTGATGAACCGGCTGGTGTCTGGAATTTCACACCGATTTCCGAAAGATCCGGTTCAGGGACAAATTCACCACCAATATTGGCTGCCAATACAAAGGCTCCCACCAGGCTGCCCAGGGCAATCCCCATGGTGGCCGCCCGATGCCGGAGTGCCCAACCGACCAGTCGCACATAAACATCACCCAGGCTGTCCAGCCGGTCCGAGAACCAGTCCAGTCCCCGGCCCAGCCAGGATGTTTTTTTCCTGCCATGCACATCAGGGTCTGGCCAGATCGACGACAGCATCGGATCAAGCGTAAAACTCACAAACATTGAAAGCAGGACAGCCGAGGATACCGTCACACCAAACTGGTAAAAGAAACGGCCGATGATGCCGCCCATAAAGGCCACGGGCAGAAATACCGCCACAATTGCCAGCGTAGTCGCCAGCACCGCCAGACCGATTTCCTTGGTGCCATCCATTGCCGCCGTGCGGTGATCCTTGCCCATGGAGGCATGGCGGACAATATTTTCACGTACCACAATGGCATCGTCGATCAGCAATCCGATGCACAGCGACAACGCCATCAGCGTCATAAGATTCAAGGTGAACCCAAAGAAATAGACCGCAAACAGCGTGCCCAGCAACGAGATCGGCAATGTCAGGCCGGTGATGACTGTCGAGCGCCAGGAGCCCAGAAACAGGAAGACAATGAGAATCGCCAGCAAGGCGCCTTCCACCAGTGTCTTTTGCACATCCAGCAATGATGCCCGAATGGATTTCGAGCTATCGGCCACCTCGATCATTGTTACGCCGGCAGGCATCTCTTTCTTCAGCTCTGCCATCACTTCATGCGACTTGTTAACCACTTCGATGGTGTTGGCACCGGAAGACTTGATGATGTCGACGGACACAGCGCGCTCGCCATTGATCATGGCGGAGGACTCGAGCTCCTGCTCACCATCAACCACATCAGCGACTTGCTCCAGATATACCGGGCCGCTGGCACGCTGCGCCACGATCAGGCGGCGGAAATCCTTCGGATTGGCAATGCGCCCCTTGATCTGGACAATCTGTTCGACATTATTAAGCGTAAGCGAACCCGCAGGCAGTTCCTGGTTTTCGGTGCGCAACATCTGCACCACCTGATCCACACCCACACCATAGGCGCGCAGGCGCTCTGGACGAATAAAGACACGGATCTCGCGTTTTACCCCGCCGATCACTTCCACCTTGCCCACGCCGGACACCGTCTGGAAACGCTTCTTCACTTTTTGCTCGATCCAGGTCGAGACTTCGCGCGGCGTCAGGGTTGTGGATGTGAACGCCAGAGACACCACCGGCACTGCACCAGGGTTGTAGCGTTCGATAATCGGATCATCAACTTCATCACGCAGCTCGTTCTTGATCAGCGCAATCTTGTCACGCACATCCTGTACGGCCACGTTTACCGGCACATCCAGGTAAAACTCGATGGCCACGAAGGAACGACCTTCATACGAGGTTGAGAAAACCCGCTTTACACCGGAAATGGTATTGACTGAATCCTCGATTTTCCGGGTGACATCCGACTCCACCACCTCAGGCGAAGCGCCAATATAGGTGGTATTGACGATGACAAATGGAAATTCCACATTCGGGAACTCCTCGACACCAATGTCCTTCCAGGAAAACAGCCCCAGCACCATGAGCGCAAACATCATCATGGCGGCAAAAACGGGATTATTGATACTGACGCGCGTAAGCCACATGGCAATTAACTCCTGTCGAGCGGCTTACTGGCCGAGGGCAACCACTTTGGCGGGACGATTGGCGGCCTGTTCATTAAGGCTGGCCACCACCACAGTCTCTCCATCCGCCACACCACTGCTGACAACGGCTTGACCTGCACGCTCATCAACGGCACCCAGCGTAATCAGACGCAGTTCCAGCTTGCCGTTTTTCAGGACAAATACACTGGAGCCCTTGTCACCACGACGCACGGCAGAGAGCGGCATGATCAATGCAGTCTCCGCTGAGCCTGAGGCTATTTCACCACGGGCAAACATGCCGCCCTTGAGCGCAGCATCGGAATTCTTCACGCGCACATACACGGCAATTGCGCGAGTTGCGGCATCGGCAACCGGATTGATACGGGCAATCTGCCCGTCAAAGCGCCGCGTACCAAAACCATCCACAGTGAATTTCACCGGGTGGCCCACACGCAAACGCGGTACCTCCGGTGCCGGCACCGATACCTGCAACTCCATCTCACCCAGATCCACAATCTCGAAAAGTCGGGCATCCATGCCGACACTGCTACCCGGTTCGACATAACGCTTGGCCACAATACCGCTCATGGGAGCGCGCACCACCGCATCATTCAGCGCCTTGCGGGCAATATCCACCATGGCTTGCTGGGCACGAACCGCTTCTTCACGGGCTTCGGCCTCACCCTGGCTACGGGCAAAATCATTTTCAGAGAAGTAATTCTTTTCAAACAATTTCCGGTTGCGGTCTACCAGTGCCCGCGACAGCTGCGCCTCCACACTGGCGCTGGCAAGTTGTGCCTCTGACTGCTTCACACGAGCGTCCAGATCCTGTACGCCCAGTCGGGCCAGTACCTGCCCCTTCGCCACACGTTCACCCTCGCGCACCAGCACATCAGTGATATCGGAGGCCACTCGCGACTGCACGGTAGTCTGATGCACCGCCTGCAGGGTTCCTGTCACCGGCAATCCACCCGTCAGTGTGCCTCGAGACACGATGGCAACATCAGCAGGCAACAACTCCAGTGGTGCCTCCACCACGGCCTCTGCAGTAGATTCGGATTTCTTGTCACCACAACCGGCAAGACCGAATACGGACAACAGTGCGAGCAGAGCCACCATCGAGGTCGGGCGCTGGTTATTTGCTGTGGGGTAATTCATGTTGCGGCAGCTCCGGTATCGTTTTTGTCTGGAGTAATGTCGGAAGTCGTATTTTCTGGAATCGGGGAGGAAGAAGCGGGTGTATCGGGGGGCGGCGCAATCCCGCGCCACATCATGTCCAGAATACCTTCGGCAAGAGAAGAAAAATCAATCCGGTCTGGCTGAGAGAGCCAGGCCAGTATCAACCCGTCACCCAGGGCAAACCAGAAGGTGGCCATCATGTCAGGATTGATATCCGTACGGATCAATCCCGCCGCCTGCATGTCACGCACCATACGCCCGACAACATCCCAGCCCTGCTCATAAAACTGGGCAATACGGTCACGTACTTCCGGCTCGCGAGACTGGCCCATCACTTCCACAAACAATCGTGGCCAGTCAGGGTCCGTGGTCGCCTGCTCCAGTCCGGAACTGAACACTGAGGCCATCAGTTTGACGACACTGGTATTGCCTGCCGCCGCGGCCATTTCAGCAACCGATCCCCGCATGGTGGAGGTATCACGCTGGAACCGTGCATCCAGGAGGGCAAAATAGAGATCGTTCTTGCTTTTGAAGTGCCAGTAAATGGCCCCTTTGGTGAGGCCGGCATCGGCGGCCACCTGATCAAGGCTGGCGCGCTGAAAACCTTTCTGGCTGAAAATCCGGGCGGCACTGGCAATGATCCGGTCACGGGTGTCCGAGGCCGGGCTCTGATATGACAGCAAGGCGATGTAGTTGTCCGCCGGGCCCAGATGCGCTTTCACGGTGGCCGCATCCACACCCGCCACCCGCGCCACCTCTTCCTCGGAGGGCACATCCGGGCACAGGCGTTGCGACGCTTCACGCAGGGCAGCAAGCAATTGCTCTCTCATGACAGCAGGAACATCTATTGAAGAGGTTGAATCTTGTAGCATACCCATCGGTATGGCGTACATACCAACAGGTTAAACCCCAGATTAATCCCTCCTGAAAACCTGTTGTCCCGGCTTAATCCAGACCCGCGAATTGGCATAATGACTTGCCATAACAACGACAAAGCAGTAGATTAAATCAACTGTTTGAATCGATTGATCAATAGCGGCAGCCCCCTTTTATGTACCGTATTCGCCCCCTGTCTTCTGCCGGCACCGATTCCAGTGCCACTACCCGTGCCGCCCTTATTGGGGCAGCCACCCCGCTGTTTGCCGATGAGGGCTTTGAAGCCACCCGCATCCGCGACATTGCCGACCGTGCCAAGGCCAATATTGCTGCCATCAACTACCACTTTGGCAGCAAGATGGGGCTGTATCAGGCGGTGATGAAAGCGCAGTCAGAGCAGATGATTGCCAACTTTCCGCTGGAGACAGCAGAAACTGCCAATGCGACCCCGGAAGAACGACTGCAGTGGCTGGTCAGGAACATCCTGCGGCGTGTACTGGGCAGCGATGAAAAGGATCGCCCGACCCGCATGTGTGTGCGTGAGTTTGTCGAGCCGACCGAAGCCCTGGACTTTCTGGTGAAGGAAATTGTGACTCACCAGCATGCCATCACCCGTTCGGTAGTGACTGCAGTGGCAGGACGGGAGCTGAGCGAGGAAGAGTTAAGCCGGCATGCCGTCAGCCTGGTCAGCCAGTGCTTTTACTATGGACTGGCCGAGCCAATGCTGACCAGGCTGGGGATAAAAATTCCGCGAACCGATGCCGAAATTGATGAGTTGGCTGCACACATTGTACGTTTCAGTCTTGCCGGTATACGCGCGGCCTGACGGTCAATACTGACTGCCAGAAACTCAGGCACGCCACACGGCGTAACGCGCATGCAGCCGTGCCGCCACTCCATCACTATCGGCCAGGGCGATATCCAGGGATATCTTGCCCTTGCCCTTGCGCCGGATACTGTCCAGCAAGTGCGCCGTATCGGGCAGGCTTACCGTCGCAGTGAAGTCACCCCTGAGGGGCTGACTGAAATGAAACTGCGCGTCATACACCGCACACTGGCAATGCTGCCCGGTGGCCTGCTCACTCCAGAGGGTCAGCAGTGTCCATCCCGTGATGCATCCCAACGAGGTAATACTGCCGGCAAATGCTGTGCCCTTGTCATTCACGTTGGGCGATAACGGTACCTGCAGCACCAGTGTGGCACCGTCAAAGGACTGCAGGGATACCTGCATGGCCGCTGTCAGCGGAATCTCGATATGCAGCTGCCTGACTTGATTCGCAGCCTGTTGCATCAGTTCACTGGGATCAGGCGCACTCATTCGCGCCACTCCTGCACAAAATCCGTGACGGCGAGCGGTGCCTGCGGCTTGAGCTCAGTCACTCCCGTGCCGATATAAACAAAACCGGCAATCGTCTCCCCCACCGTCAGCCCCAATGCTGCCATCACCACCGGATGGGCCGATAACGGACCCGTACGCCACATCGCTGCATAGCCCTGCGCATGCAAGGCCAGTAATAAATTCTCGACTGCAGCCCCCGTCGACAGCACCTGCTCATCGCGCGGCACTTTCGCATCGTCATGGTGCCGCATGATGGCCACCACAATCAGTGGTGCTCGCTGCGGCATCTTGCGCAGACGCTCAATTTCTACCGCCTCAAGTTCGGGCTTGTCGGCCATTGAGGCGGAAACAAAAACCTCACCCAGCCGGACCAACCCCTCATCCTGGATGACCAGAAATCGCCAGGGACGTATCAACCGGTGATCCGGCGCACGCAACGCACAGGTGAACGCCTTTTCCAGTACCTCTCGTGGAGGTGCCGGAAGGGCAAGCTGACCGCGCGAACGACGGGTAAGCAGGGCTTGAATAGCATCCATGAATCAGGCTCTCTGGTGTGACAACCGTCTGCGATGACAGTGCTCAGTTATTAACAGCGAAAGGAACAGCAAAAGCGCAACAAACCCCGCTTACACCTGTGCCTGCGAACCGACTGCCGCCAGGGCCGCCTCGGCCTCCTGCATCACCCGCTGCATGATGTCGTCCACACTGGGCACATCTTTTACCAGCCCCTGTACCTGGCCGATAAGCTGTACGCCGGTGACATGATCACCCTCGATCACTGCCTTGCGAATCTGCAACGTGGCCGCGCCAAAATAAGCCAGTTGCAGGGTCTGTGCAAAGCCCTGCTTTAGTAGGTCACGGATCAGGCCTGACAACGGTCGACCCAGTTCACGAGCAGCCTGCAGGGCCTTCAACATGACACGAGGCAAGGACAATGGCTTCGCGGCCGCCTCGATACCGGGCGGCGTCTTCATGATGCGGCAGGGCATACCATCGAAATTCGGGGTATAGAGGGTATCGCTCACGGACTTTTCCGTGATCAGCTTTTTGGTGTTGGCATGCACCGGGCTTTCGATCGAGGTGGCAAAGCGAGTCCCCATGGCCACTGCATCGGCGCCCAGCGCCAGTGCAGCAATCAGGCCGCCGCCGGTACCAAAGCCTCCGGTCGCAATGATTGGCAATGATGAAATCTGGCGTATGGCAGGAATCAGTACCAGTGAAGTGACATCGCCACCATGTGCAGCAGCCTCATGCCCGGTCACGATCAGGGCATCCACGCCGGAGCGTTCCGCCGCCTGCGCATGTTTTTCATTCACCACCGTGGCAATGACCTTGCCGCCATACGCATGTACGCGCTCGCAGATCCAGTCACCCTTGCCCAGCGAAAAATTGATGACCGGAACCTTTTCCTTGATGGCAATATCCGCATTCTGGACGGCTCCCGGCATGATCAGGGCGATTCCCACCCCGAAAGGCCTGTCGGTCAGCGTACGGACATGCCGGATTTCAGACAGGGTTTCCTCTGGTGTCAGGTGGCCAACCGCCAGAATGCCCAGCCCGCCGGCATTTGATACTGCGGCCACCAGATAAGCATTGGACACATAAGTCATTCCCGGGGACAGCACAGGGTGGGTGATCCCCAGCAATTCGGTGATGCGCGTTCTCATGGGCAGTATCCGTGAACAGCAAGTCACCGGATTCTATAGGGTCCCGCGCAGGGATGGCATGACATCAAGTGACAGGAAAAGCAGAAGAGCATGAGCGAATGTGTCATGCCCCGGATTGCCCGAGGCAGGACACCATCCGTCAGGACTCAGGTGGAAGCCGCAATTTCAGCCGCCACCGGACAGGAACGCTCGCCCAGCCAGTCCTTGCTGATGGCCCAGGTGGTATGTGCTGCCTTGCTGCCGGTAAACACACCCGCATGCCCGCCCGGCACAATATGAAAGGTCTTGTCGGGTGAACTGACCACGCCCATGATTGCTTCAGCTGCTGCAACCGGGACGATCTTGTCGTTATCTCCGGCAAATGCGAGCAAATTGGCACCGATACTCTTGAATTCGGCCACGCGATTTCCGATCCGGAAACGACCTTTCGCCATCCGGTTGTACAAACCCATCTTGCGAATCATTTCCTGGACGGTCGCACCCGGATAGTCCGGCATGTTGGTAAACCATTCATTCATGGTCATGTAGCGCGACACATACTCGTCATCGGCCATGTTGCGCACCAGCTGCACATAACTGGAAACCGTACCCATGGGATTAGTCATCTTGAACATGAGCGAAAGACGCTTGCCCGGCACATGGAAAAAGCGGCGTTCCATTTCCGTGATCTTGAGCCCCGTCATCTTGCCAATGGCCCATACCGGCTTGCTCAGCACGCGGCTTAACGGCCCGGCAAAACCCATCCGGTGCATGTCGACCGGAGAGGCAATCGTCACCAGATTCTCGACCTTGTCATCCTGGCTGGAGGCCAGATACATCAATGCCAGCAAGCCCCCCATGCAATACCCCACCAGTGACTGCTGCTCGCTGCCACTGTGCTCGCGAATGGCCGCCATCGCCTTGGGAAACCAGCGGCAGACATAATCTTCGAGCGAAATATCACTGTCATCTTCCCGCGGAGCACCCCAGTCAATCAGGTACACCGCAAAGCCGTGAGCCAGAAAATACTTGACCATGCTGCGATCGGCGAGCAGATCAAAGATCCAGCCAAACACACCCAACGGTGGAACCAGCACAATCGGGATGGCAAAGCGACGCTGACGCACCACATAGGGCTTGCCATCGATCAGCTCCGTAGCACCCGCCGGCAGGGGCTTGTAGTGGCGGACAGTCATCAGGCCATCCGAGCAGATCACGTCATAATCCGACTTGTCCGCCTGGATGTAGCGCGCCTTGTTCACACGGCGTTGCACGGCATTGTTCACAAACGCAGAGCCGGCTTTGTAGAAGCGAACAGAACGGTCAACAAGCTTGTTCATACAGCCTCATGGCAAATCAATGGCAGAAAATAATTCAAGGGCCGATTGTAAAGGCACTCCCCTGACAGACCCAATGACTCATCGACACTACAACAGGACATTTGCTGCCAACCCGGAAAATCATATAAAGCACAATTTGTTATATATGAATCACAAAAAGATATTTTTAAGAATATACAACCTGCCCCAAACTCCTCACATCACCTGCATCGTGAGGCCATCATGCACATTCCGGTCAATCTTCGTAAACAACTCGATACCTATGATGTGCTGGTGTTGCCCGGCTGGCACAACTCCGGCCCAGAACACTGGCAAAGCCACTGGGAACAGCTGTTTCCGGATTTTCACAGGGTCAAACAGAATAACTGGGACACCCCGCACCGCGAAGACTGGATTGCCAGACTCGACAATGCCATCGACGAATGCACCAGGCCGGTTCTGCTGATCGGCCACAGCCTGGGGTGCGTCACCATTGCTCACTGGGCCCGACAGCATCAACACCGGGTTGCCGGAGCATTACTGGTAGCCCCTGCAGACGTAGAACGCCGCACCGTGTCCCCGGTATTACGTCGATTCGGGCCAATACCCGTCTCTCGCCTCCCCTTTCCTGCCCTGGTGATTGGCAGCGACAATGACCGTTGTTGCACCGCCTGGCGTTCGGCTGAACTCGCTGACCACTGGGGGGCCGAATTCCACCTTCTATATGGAGCAGGCCATATCAATGCCGACTCGGAGCTGGGCGACTGGCCGGAGGGCTTGTTGCTGCTGAGTGAGTGGTTACGGGGTGTCGCGGCCAGAAGGCCCCGGCCATGGCAGAATATTGTCTGGGTGGCGTGACCGGGGAATTGGAAGCTGCTTGCTCCCTACCCCTTCAAGGCCTCATTCCATTGCTGCATGAGGTCTGTGAGTTGATGGATCTGACGATCCAGGCTCTGCAACTCTTCAACAGTATTCTTCTCTCCGGTAAAAACCTCTACCTTCGGTAATGCCTCGGTCAGGGGATGATCCGGATTCTGCATTTTGTACACGCCCAACTTCCAGCGCGTGTTATTCATCACCATGCGCCACAGAATCAACTTGGTGGAGAGCTTGATCTTGCTGAAGTCGGTCAGTTCACCAAATGGTGAGAAATCAGCACCAAACAATTGCACCCTGAGGGATTTTGGATCAGCAACCAATGTTGCCGTGCGTGGTGAATTGCAGAGCAACGACAGCGCACCCAGGATCTGCCCGGCAGACAGATAATTCAGTGCCGGCCCCTTCTTCTTGCCATCGGGATACACCGCCAGCATGCCTGACAGCAGAAAATAGAACGTCTTGTCCCGGGCACCCTTCTCGATAACCACCTCCCCTGGTGCTGGCTCAAACAACTGGGAGTGGCTCAGCAGTAACTTCATCTGCTCAGGATCGTTGAACATCAGGTCTTTATAAAAGGGAATGCCGGACAGCAACGTATCGAGGGCATCGGGCGTAAGACTGGTAACAGGGGTGGTTTTCATAAGCAGGCCTCCATGCGGGTCGAGTATATCCCCCGGAAATCGACAATTGACAGGCATGGATCACAAACAAGCCGGAGTTCCGGCGGCAACATGATCATCTGAATCATAAACCCAGCTTCTCCACCAACCCCGACTCCCGTTGCGGCAGCGTGGCCAGTGCCGCTTCCAGCACAGGCGCTGCACCGCACAGGGCAAAGCGTGATTTGGCGCGCGTGACGGCCGTGTAGATGAGCGGCCGGTCCAGCACGGGTGTCACCACCTCCGGCAAGACCAGCAGCACTTCATCAAACTCCGAACCCTGCGACTGATGCACGGTCATGGCCCAGGCGGACTCATGTGCCGGCAGGCGTCCGGGCGACAAGACGCGGTATTGCCCGGGTGCAGCTTCAAAGAAAATACGCAGCCCCTCGGCAGTAGGCAAACACAGACCGATATCGCCATTGAACAGGCGCAGTGCGTAATCATTGGCGCGCACAATCACCGGGCGGCCGGCATACCAGACGGTGCCTGACGGCTCCATCAGGGCATTGAGGCCTTCGACGCCGGCGGGGCCCTGACGATGGGCACACAGCACCCGGAAGTTCAGGAAGGCGGCGAATGCTGCGGCTGTGTCACCGGCTTTGGCGGCATCACGATAAGCCGCATAACCCTGCTGCATCTGTTCGCGCAACTGGACTGTGCTGCAGCGTGAAAGATCAGGACTGCTGTCGAGTGTGCCCAGAAAACCGGTGATATCCCCCGCACGCGAGGCGCGAGCCAGCGCACCAATGCCGCTATCGGCGGCAAAGCGGTAACTGCGGGTGAGTTCCACGCGGCAATCTGCCAAGGGGCTGCTGATGACTCCCGGAGCAACCGCCACATCATAGGGTGCGAGTGCCTGACTGAGTGCATCACTCATGCCCTCGCTGGCACACAGATCGCCAAACACACTGCCCGCCTCTACCGAGGCCAGCTGATCACGGTCACCCAGCAATATCAGGCGCGCCTCATCCGGCAAGGCAGCCAGTACGGCCTGCATGAGCGCAAGATCAATCATGGAGGCTTCATCAACCAGCAGCACATCACACGCCAGCGGATTGCCGGCATCGTGACGGTAGCGGCCCGTATCCCCTTGCGCACCGAGCAGGCGATGCAGGGTTTGAGCGGCTTCGGGAATGCAGGCTTTTACATCATCCGGAATATCGAGCGACTGTGTGGCATTGCGAATGGACTCGGAC